>NZ_JAVJUO010000145.1:0-10769 GCF_040220555.1 Coleofasciculus sp. C1-SOL-03 | reverse complement strand
AAGGGTGGGTTGGGTTGAACTGTTAGCGGTGAGGGAGGGCGGGTGCAAGTTGTTCCATTATTGGTGGATATTTGAATTGAGTCCCTAAACCCGCCCCTACAATTGTGGCTATACCCGCCTCTACAGGACTTCTTTCCGTTTTCCCTCTAGTCAGCCTGTAAAACGTAGATAGAGAGTAAGCAAAAACGATGAATTCTGAAGACCTAGAACTAACGATTGGCTGGCTATACCCGACCCTAATGAGTACCTACGGCGATCGCGGGAATGTGATCTGCCTGCAACAACGCGCTCAATGGCGGGGGATTCGGGTCAATGTCCTACCCCTCGACCAGCAAACCTCGGCTGACCAATTCGATCACGTCGATGTGTTTATGGGGGGTGGTGCCCAAGACAGACAGCAGGAAATTGTGATGCGGGACTTGCGGGGGGCAAAGGCGGATAGGTTGCGGCAGAAACTGGAAACCGGAACCCCTGGCGTGTTTACCTGCGGTTCCCCGCAACTGTTGGGTCACTATTACGAACCCGCTTTAGGTCAACGGATTGAAGGATTAGGACTATTGGATTTTGTCAGTAAGCATCCTGGACCTAATGCCCGTCGCTGCATTGGCAATGTCGTCTTTGAGTTAACCGCCTCTCCCCTCGCCCAAGACTTAGAACAGATGCTGGGACGTAAGCCGATTGTGATTGGCTTTGAAAATCATGGCGGGCGTACCTATTTGGGGAACGTCTCCCCCCTAGGTAAAGTGATGAAAGGCTACGGGAATAACGGCGAGGATGGCATGGAAGGGGCATTTTATCGAAACGCGATCGCAACCTACTCCCATGGTCCACTTTTGCCCAAGAATCCCTTTATCGCCGATTGGCTGATCCAAACCGGATTAAAACAAAAGTACCAAACCCCTATCACTTTGACGCCCCTAGATGATACGTTAGCAAAGCAAGCACGGGCAGCGATGTTAAAACGCCTCTCGCTGACCAACCTGGCTCAAGAACCCGTAAACTGTTGAGATAGGCATTATGCCAATCAATGGCTTAAGTTAGGCTAGAGCCAGCTAAGGCTGGGCTGTCAGTCAAGGGAATGCCATCGTTATCGTAATTCGCTTACGCTTAAGAGAAAATTGCAAGCAGGGATATGACCGGAAAAGTAATTGATAGCAGTACTACAGGGATTCTAATTCTCCTACTCCCGATCGCGTTTGTATTCGTCCTGTTGTTTAAAACGTGGCCCTATCTGCTTGCGCTTTTGGTTGTGATTATTCTGTTGAAAATTTGGCAGCAGTATCGGTGGCTACAATGGAGTAAGCAAGTCAATCCCTTCTTCAATCAACTGATCAAAGACAATCAGGGTTGCTTGACGCCCCTCGACTTGTCCATTAAAGCGAACATCTCTGGAACCGCCGCCCAGCGATACTTGGATAGAAAGGCAGAAGAATTTGGGGCGAAGCGGCGAGACTACGAGGATAAAGGTATCGTCTATTACTTTCTCACGGCTAATGCACTGGGAAGTATCTTTGAAAGCAGTGAACCGCTACCGGAACAAGAGTCTGAATCCTTGACCAACCAAGCCCCAAAGCTGGTTCAATGGCTGATGGAGGATGAAGAGGATGAGACGGAGGAGGAAATAGAAGAGACGTCAGAGTCTGAGACTGAAGGCGAGGACATTAAGGACACAGCCCCATCCCCTAAGGAGACATCATCACCTCAACTCCAGGATAAAGATAAACCAAGTCAGTCTTTGATTCAGGCAGAATTAGCCAAGCGACTTGATGTACATTCGAGTACCATCGGCAAGCGCAAATCTGACCCAGATTTTGCCCAATGGAGTCAAAGTAAAGATCCAGAAGGCGTCGCCTGGGAATATTCACCGAAAACGAGGGAATTTTCGCCTGTGGAGGAGTCTTAGGTCATTTGTCCTTTGTCATTTGTCTTTTGAGTAGTTGAACGAAACCGAAGAATAGGCGATCGCGAACCGACGGTGTACAATATTCGATTTGGGCTTCATACTATACCCTGATTACCATGAAGAGTTTTAAACGCCTACTTGTGTCTACCCTAGCGCTGTTTTCAGTGACTACACTTGAGATGGCTGCAACCGCTAGACCCCTGAACGAATCGGAACAAGAAGTCGAAGCTCAAATTCGAGCCGTGATTGAAGCCCAAGACGAGGAGGGCTATCAACTGGTATTTCCACGAACAGTAGCCAGACTCTCTAGAGGGGCGCAAGCACCGAAGACCGTCTTTTTATCGCCCAGTCGAGAGTACAGTTTTGTTGCTGTTTGCGATAAGAGTTGTGAGGATGTGGATATCATTGTCGAAGATATGCAAGGTAATGTCATCGCATCGGATATGACCGATTATGCCGTCGCTGTTGTTCCTTTTGTTCCTCCAGCCGAGGATAGATATGAGATTAATGTCAAAATGAGTAAATGTTCGTCAAGGAACAGAAGTTGTGATTTTGGTTTAGGTGTCTTTGTTAAGGCAGAGGACTAAGTAGGTGGAGACAATTAAAGGCGGGCGGTGGGACTCGTCTTATGTCATTCGTCTTATGTCATTTGTCATTCGTTCAATCACGTCCTTCGGCTTCAACTAAAAATAGAAAAAAGCATTGAAACTCTTGACCATTGCCCATTGCCCATTGCCCATTGCCGAAAATTATCAGATTTTTGGACACGACTCAAATAGGATTGCTATAGTATGACATAAGACCAATGACCTACCCTCGCAATCTGTAACACACCGCTTTATCAAATTGTACGGGCTCAAAGGCATGATCTAAGTTCACCGTTGTCTCCCCACCACCGAGAAATAAATAGCCATTGGGTTGTAATACCCGCCGTAACCGGGCTAATATTTCTTGCTTTGTCTCGATATCGAAATAGATCAAGACATTTCGCAGGAAAATAATATCAACCTGGGATAAGGGTAAAACCGTTTCGGTTAAATTAATGGGGCGAAACTCCACCATCTGGCGAATGTCGGGTTTAATTGTCCATCCTTGACCCTTGGCTTCAAAGTATTTCTGTCGCAAATTTAAGGGTAAGCCACGATTTATTTCATGGGGATGGTAATATCCGGAACGGGCGCGATTGAGCATTACATCTGAGATATCGCTGGCGATTAATTGCACGTTCCAAGTAGTAAGTTCAGGAAAATGCTCACGCAGCAACATGGCAATACTATAGGGTTCTTGTCCACTGGAACAAGCCGCGCACCAAATGGTTAGATGGCGTTCGGTTTGTCGTTGTTGAATGAGTTCGGGTAATATAACATTTTTTAATGCCTGAAATGGGTTATCGTCTCGAAAGAAAAAGGTTTCAGTGGTCATCATTGCTTCGACAACGGATTGACAAAGCGGATGAAATGGCTTTTGTTGCAGTTGCGCCACTAAACTCTTGACCGAATTTGCCCCAATCTGTTTGGCTAAACCCATTAGACGAGACTCTACCAGGTACTGTTTGTCCTCAGAAAGAACAACACCTGTGCGATCGCGCACCAGTTGGCGAATATAATTAAAGTCTGAATTGGTCATTTGTAGGGAATGGGGAATAGGGAATAGGGAATAGGGAATGGGTAACTCAAAACTTGTTAGGGCGGGTTTAGTTATATCTGGGTGAGGTAAAAAACGATAACTGTCAAACTCGCCCCTACAAACTCGGTTCTTTGTCTGGTATTTCGGTAGAGTTGGATACACGGGTTAAATGAGTAGCGATCGCGGCGTAGGCTTTGCCAATTTTGCTGGCTTTGTTTGTATAGTGAGAAATGGGTAATCCTTCTTGCTGCGATCGATAAACTAAAACCGAATAGGGAACCACAAACACCGCATCTGAACCCTCTTGGAGACTTGACTCAATTTCCTCAGACGGATTTAACTGGCTGGATTTCCGGGATTGACGGGTTTGACTCACTGTTTTATTTAAAACAATTGTCCAGTCTTTAATATTATGCCCTTTATTCTCCACTAAATCACAGCAATAAGCTTTTAAATGATCCAGCGATTCCCAAGAGAAAATCCCCGGATCAATCGGTACAACAACTTGATGAGTTGCTCTCAAACTATTGAAAAGAAACAATCCAGCATCAGAAGGAACATCAATCAAAATATAGTCATAAAACCGCTGTACAGGTTCCAGAATTCGCTGCAATATCCCCGTTTTATCCTTCGTCTCTTGCAACAGCATCGGTGCAACCCCTAGATTTAAGACAGAAGGGGCGATATGAATATTCTCAATATCCGTTTCTAAAATAACCTTAGTAATCGGAACACCACTATACCCCTGACATTGATTTAAAAAAGCATCATACATCGAATAGTGTAACCCTTTACCATCAATCCCCAAGCCTGATGTCGCATTCCCTTGAGGGTCAAAATCCACCACTAAAACTTGATTTCCTACTTTAGCCAAATACCCCGCCACATTCACACAAGTCGTTGTTTTCCCCGTTCCCCCTTTAACATTAGCAAACGCCACAGACTTTCCTTCTTTCTTACCCATCAATCCACCTCAAAAGCATACACATAATCACAGCCCCCCTTCACCTAACCTGGGTTCGTAGTAGGCACGAAGCGTGCCAGAAGTGAAGACAGCACTCACTACAAACTCCAAATTCAGCACCCCCTCATCTAACCCCCTCTGCGCCCCTCTGCGCCAACCTCTGCGCCCCTCTGCGTTGAAAACTCTTAATCCATCACCGTAAAATCAACAACATTATCCACATTCAGAAACAGCAATAATTGATTTTGCAACTTATAAGAACCGCGAATCAACTCTCGCACCTCCCCCCTAAACGTATCAGGAGGACGTTCAAAATCCTGATCACAAACATCCAAAACATCGCCAATTTCATCCACCAACAAACTCACCGTTTCATCAGGAGTTCGGACAATTACATTAATCGGTAACCGATCATCATCCCGTGGCTTTAACTCCAATCGTCGTCGCAAATCAATCGCCGTCACAATTTGTCCCCGTAAATTAATTAAACCCGCCACAACCGGAGGCGCAAGGGGAACTCGTGTCATCTCCTGATGACGTAATATTTCTTGAACATTGTCTACCTCAATCCCAAAAAAAAGATGATCCAGGAAAAAAGTACATAATTGAGTCGTATTTGTCATTCGTCTTCCTCGTTTTGGCGAGAAGCAAGCTACATCATTTGTCATCGGTTCTGGGTGCAGTTAACTTCCCGGCTTTTCCTTAAACTTCAACTAACATTGGCTGAGTTAGGCATAACGACTGATCCACCAGAGAGTTAATATCAATAATTTCAGTAACTTTCCCCTGAATCACCGCTGAACAGAGAATTTCCTTTTGCGGAGACACCCCTTGAATATCAATAACTTGTTCAACAATATCCACCACCTGATCCACCACAAAACCCACTTGTTTTTCTCCCTCCAAAGAGACAACAATGACCGACTGTTTATCCTCGCTGATTTCCGGGCGATCGCACGGCTGAATCCCAGTCAAACCATTACCGAAAACAGCCGATAAATGAATCAGCGGCATGATATGCTGGCGATATTGAATCACCTCTTGATCGCCTAAAGATTCAATGCGATCGCGCGGAAATTCTTCTAGGCGCGATACCTTAGACAGAGGAATAGCCAAACGTCGCTGATTGGCGGCGTAGAAGACTAAAAGCTGCTGGGGAATCGTGGCAGAATTCACCGATTGACTGTCCTCATTCACTAAGGCTTTTTCCTTTTCCGGAGAAGTGATTAGGGTTTTTTGCGCCAAACCTTGGACATCTAAAATCAAAACCACTTTCCCATCCCCCATAATTGTCGCCCCTGCAAAACAAGCTAGGGATTTGAGCGGTTTTCCTAACGGTTTAACCACGATTTCTTGGGTATCGTTAATCGCATCGACAACTAACCCAAAGGGTTTCTCAGTGGCTTGAACAACAACAATATTAATCGTTTGATCCGGTTCGAGGCTGGATTTTTTGGGCTTAGAGTTCGATATCTCCCCTCTACGTCTAGAATCCTGAACTCCGGTATTGTTGTCCAGTTGCAACACCTGATTTAAGTAAACCAAGGGTAATAAATTTCCCCGTAACCGATAAACAGGCATTCCATGAAACCATTCGATCCGCTGTTCAGCTTGATCGCGATCTAAACGGACTAATTCTAAAAGATTCACTTGGGGGATAGCGTAGCGATCGCCACCACTGGTAATAATTAATGTCGGGATAATCGCCAGAGTTAGAGGAATCTTCAGTTTAAACCTTGTCCCTTTCCCTAACTGACTCTCAACATCAATCGTCCCACTAATTTTCTCAATATTTGACCGAACCACATCCATTCCCACACCCCGTCCAGAAATATTGGTTACGGTTTCAGCGGTGGATAAACTGGGTAAAAATATCAGGTGAAGGATTTGTTGTTCGGTCATTTGTAGGGCTTGTGCTGGCGTAATGATTCCCTGTTGTAGCGCCTTTTGTTTCAATTTTTCCGGATCAATTCCTTTGCCATCATCAGATACTTCAATATTCACCTGTCCACTTTCGTGATAGGCGTGGAGTAATAAATGTCCTACTGCCGATTTTCCAGCGGCTGTCCTCACCTCTGGGGGTTCTATCCCATGATCCAGACAATTGCGGACAAGATGGGTGAGAGGATGGGCGATCGCTTCGATTAAGGTTTTGTCTAATTCTGTCTTTTCTCCCTCCATTTCTAATTGCACTTGCTTGTTTAAACTCACCGCCAAATCGCGCACGACACGGGGGAATTTACTCCAAATTGTGCGAATCGGTTGCATCCGGGTTTTCATTACCCCTTCTTGCAATTCGGAAGTAACTAAATTTAATCGTCCCGATGCTGATTTAAACGCATCATCATGTTCAGCATTCACCGCCTGTTGATTAGCAAATTCTAAAATCTGATTGCGACAGAGTACCAATTCTCCCACCAGATTCATTAACTTATCCAGGAGATTCACATCAACACGGATGGCGCTGTTGGTGATGGGTGAGGGGGAATGGGAATGTGATGTCTGGGGATTGGCGGAAGCATTCGGATTGGGATCTGGGTATAAAATGGATAGATCTGGGTGCGAATGTCCCCCTACAGATTCGGATTCGTGATCCTTTACCCTCTCCACATTCTCAGCAGGTAATGCATTTAACTGATTTAATAAAGCCGTGCGATCGCGTGAACTTTCTTCGCCCGTGGTTTCGAGACTCTCAAAGTGATCGCGGATGGCGTCAATTACTTCTAATAACGCATTGGTAATATCCGGTGTTACCGGAATCATCGCTTCCCGTAAACGACTGAGTAAATTTTCTCCCCCATGGGTAATTTCCTGTAATTTCTCTAAACCGAGAAAACCACTGTTTCCTTTGATCGTGTGCAGATGGCGGTATATCCGGTTCATCACCTCTGCATCTGAGGTGCTTCGTTCCAAGGCTACTAAGTCCCCTTCGAGTTGATTCAGGTGTTCGTAGCCTTCCACTAAGAATTCCTTGAGATCCTCATCGATTTCCATTCAACTCTCTCAGGATTGCTGCTGTATGATTGCCAACTTGACTTCATTTATTATATTCTAATTACAAAATTTAGCAAACCTTAACATCTGTAGGAATGTGACACCTGGATTAAACTCTAGCCGCAAAAAATAACCCGTCCCCACGAGTCCAACGGCTTCTTTTTTTATCGGATGAGAGAAAAATAACCATCGGATACCGAGTACAATGCGATCGGCATAAACCATCACCCCTGAACCATGAACTATGACCCCTCACTCATCAACCATCAACCCTGAACTAGAAACCATCACCCAACACTTTAGTATCCTTGACCGGATTCCTGTGGGATTGTGTATTATCCGACAGGATTTTGTCGTCTTATTTTGGAACCATATCTTAGAAAACTGGACAAAACTGCCCAAATCAGAAATCGTTGGCACATCCTTAGCGACACATTTTCCGCAAGTTAATCAACCCCGATATAACATTCGCTTACAGCAAGTCTTCAAGAGTCGCTTACCTGCGGTATTTTCGTCACAACTGCACGGATCTCTGATTAGTAAAGATCAACCGCATACAAAGAAACGAATTCAAGAAACCAGTGTGACGCCAATTCCTGCACTCATCGGCGATGGAGTTTATGCTTTAATTGCGATTCAAGATGTCACCGAACTCACCCAGCGGATTCAAAACTATCAGGATGAACTGCAACGGCGTAAGCAAGTCGAAGCTAAACTAAAACAAGCCAAAGTTGAAGCCGAATCTGCCAACAAAGCTAAAAGTGAATTTGTGGCAACAATGAGCCATGAAATTCGCACACCCATGAATGGTATTATCGGCATGACCGAATTATTATTAGATAGTCGGTTATCTCCGAGTCAACAAAATTTTGTGCATACGATTCGCACCAGTGGCGATGCGTTACTTGCCATTATTAATGATATTCTGGACTTTTCTAAAATTGAAGCCAACCGACTGGAGTTAGAAGCAGAAGCCTTTAATTTAAGAACTTGTATTGAAGACACCTTAGATTTAGTCGCCCCCAAAGCGGCGGAAAAAAAACTTGATATTGCTTATCAATTTGACGCGACAACTCCGACGACAATTCTG
Source organism: Coleofasciculus sp. C1-SOL-03 (assembly GCF_040220555.1). Taxonomy (NCBI): domain Bacteria; kingdom Bacillati; phylum Cyanobacteriota; class Cyanophyceae; order Coleofasciculales; family Coleofasciculaceae; genus Coleofasciculus; species Coleofasciculus sp. C1-SOL-03. The sequence goes on along the minus strand of NZ_JAVJUO010000145.1, from coordinate 2,192 downwards.
GGGGATGTCACACGACTGCGGCAAATTTTGCTAAATTTACTCAGTAATGCGATTAAGTTTACGGAACAAGGAGAAGTCGTTGTTTCTGTTTGTGCCAAGAAATGCCCAGAGAATCGTAGAGACGTGACCGTGGAATGTCTGGACGTTTCCCATCAATACGAAATTCAATTTACAGTGAGAGATACAGGAATTGGGATTCCCCCTGATCGGATGAATCGACTGTTTAAACCCTTTAGCCAAGTGGATAGTTCCACAACCCGGAAATATGGGGGAACGGGGTTAGGATTGGTGATTAGTAAACGTTTAAGTGAAATGATGGGCGGTACGATGTGGGTAGACAGCGAAGTGGGCAAAGGATCTCAATTTTCGTTCACTCTCCAGGCACCATCAATTCCCTCATCAGTCTCTCAACCGTGGGATTTTCCCCAACCTGAGTTAACAGGTTTACGGGTATTAATTGTGGATGACAATGCGACGCATCGCCAAATTCTCACCCTCCAAACTAAGTCTTGGGGAATGGTGGTTCGTTGCGCCAAGTCCGGATTTAAAGCCCTCAAACTCTTGCGTCGTGAACCTAAATTTGATCTGGCAATCCTAGACTACCACATGCCCGATCTGGATGGTGTAGCGCTAGCAGAACGAATTCAGACTTTACCCGAAGGTAGAAATATACCGTTATTAATTTTGAGTTCGGGCGGGAAACCTAGTCGTCATGAATACCAAGGGCGAGTGGAATTTGCTGCCTTTATTTATAAGCCGATTAAACAAGCACAACTGCATCAGGTTTTGCTACAAATTTCGGGTAAACAATCAACGTTGATCAAGCCCACTGTATCACCCCCTCCATTCAATACTGCATGGGGTAAAACCCTACCCTTAAAGATATTGGTGGTAGATGATGTCGAGGTTAATCATCAAGTCGCCTGTGAAATGTTACAACGGTTAGGATATAGCGCCGATATTGCTAATAGTGGACAAGAGGCGCTGATGGCGGTGAATCGTTGTGATTACGATGTGATCTTGATGGATATGCAAATGCCAGGGATGGATGGGTTGGAAACAACTCAGCGGATTCGTCAACAATTCTCTGCGGAAATCAGGGAGAGGAGGAGGTTAACTCAAAACTCGTCAACCCATCCTTGGATTATTGCCATGACAGCGAATGCGATGAAAGGCGATCGCGAAACCTGTATTGAGGCGGGTATGAATGACTATATCAGTAAGCCTGTGCGGGTAAAAGCGTTGGTGCAAGCGTTGCACTATTACGCCCAGGAGAGGGGATGTAGAAAGGATAGTGAGACAACCGATAATTTAACTCAACCTACTTTTGTGGAACAGAAGGGAGATTTTCCGGCAAGGGAAAAACACCTTCCTCAAACGAATTCACCAACGATGAATAGACAGACGCTGACAGAATTAAAGCAACTCATAACTCGTGCGAGTACGCTAATTGCTGAACTTGAAGCCGAGTATCAGCAGGAACCGGATCAGGGGCAAAATTCAAAGCCTCCCTCCTTGCAAGAGAAAGGTTTTCCCGATCGCGCGAAAAATAAGATCGACGTCTCTGGAATCACACCAATTCATGAAAATGGGCAAAACAGCCAATCACAAAGCGCGATCGCATCCACAGTAGCAGAGGTTTCACCCCTTGATCCAGAAACCTTTGAGGAGTTAAAAGACTTAATGGGAGAAGATGCGGAAAACTTTTGGCTAGAAATTGTGCATAAATTCCGTCAAGCTGCACCCCGACACCTGCAAGCGATTCGAGAGGCGGTTACCCAAAAAGACACCACCGCGATTCAAGCCGCCGCCCATAAATTACGGGGTGCTTGTATGACGGTTGGGGCAATACCATTATCTCAATTATGCAGTGAACTCGAACATAGAGGACAAGCAGGAACGACTGAAGGAACCGAGATCATGCTGTCTGGAATCGAGGCAGAATATCAACGGGTAGAAACAGCTTTGTCTTAAAATTAATTATATCCAGAAACCGTAGGGGCGCACCGACGTGCGCCCAATTCAACTTAAGCTCAACCCCTCTCCCCCAGCTTACAGGTGTAGGTTTTTTATTTTATGGTTGGGACAAGACAAGGAGGACAAGGAAGGAAAGTAGACAAGGGGGAAAAACCGTACAAAATTAGGTTCGGTCAAGCTAACTTCTAAAAGCCGAAACGCCCGATTTTTCGTTC
>NZ_JAVJUO010000144.1:0-74388 GCF_040220555.1 Coleofasciculus sp. C1-SOL-03 | reverse complement strand
GAACGAAAAATAGGGCGTTTCGGCTTTTAGAAGTTAGTTTGACCGAACCGAATTCTGTACGGTTTTTCCCCCTTGTCTTCTTTCCTTCCTTGTCCTCCTTGTCTTGTCCCCACCCTAAAATAAAAAACCTACACCTGTCAGCGCTCCCCCCCCCACCACAACACTTATTCAGCAACCCCTATTTGCTCTCCAATTCGTTTCATCACGCGCAACACCCGATACAAACCATTATCAGGAACCTCCAGCAAAGATAAATTTGTGGAAAGCGCATATCGAGACGATTGTTTGACCAGCTTAACAAAAATAAAATCATCTCCGTTTGTCACCAAACCAAACGCAGGTTGCTGGGAAACGGGGTTAGCCATCATGTAAGCCAAAGCTTGGGGAATTGCATCCAAACAGGCAAAGGTTGACGGCTTAGACTCCACAAACACTAACCAAAACAAATTTTGTAAAACTAGAGCATCAATTCTTCCTCTTAAAATTTCATCTCGCTGCTGATGCGTAATTTCAACAGACACTTCCGCTCGAATTTTAAACGGAGGCTCACAAAATCCAGCTAGATACAGCAGAGGAGATAAGATGAGTAGGTTAACTGTACCTTCTGTTAACGGTCCATCTGCTCTATGATAGGCATGAATCCGCCTAACCCGATCCAGCATCGCTGTTTCTTGCGCCGTTAACTCCGGCAAGTTTTCAAACCACTCTGGGAAGAACTGCAAATCAATTTCACGGATTAAGTTGAAGCGGGATTCAGCCTGATTGAGGGACTTAACAACATCGGTTACAGCCAGTTTAGTTACCATAGGGAGTTCTCCTTACTCAAGCAAATCCTAACACGGAGAGAAAAACCTGACCCAATAGCGAGTGAGACGCTCGCACTACTGTTCCCTCCTGTCCCCTGTCTCGGAGCCTTGGAACCTCTTTACCCCACCACAATACTTATTCAGCAAGCCCTATTTATGCTTCCAGTTTTCGGACATATCCTGGACATGGTGTAAGCGTATTGAGCAAAGATTGGTCGGCTGTCCAGAATTCGGCAGATTCTAGCTCGGCAACGGCTAGAAAAGCAGCATCATAGAGAGTTGCCAAAGAGAACTGTTGGGCAATCGCCCATGTTTTTGCACGGATAGCATTGCTATCGAGGTACTCAACAGGCATCTGGCAGAAATCATCATAAAACCCTGTAGCCTGGGAAGTGGTAATTGCTGCCAACCTTACTTTTTTTCGCAATACTGAGCCAACTTCAGTCCATGCAAATGCTGGAGCAACCAAACGCTCATTCGATGTCAGCAAGGGAAGGATAAAGTTTCTGGCTTGGGGTTGCAATGTCTCAGGTATCAAATAAGGAATCCAAACGCTGGTGTCGATACACTTAGTCACGCCATCCCTCACCCGATCGAAGCTGACGAATCAAGTCCACAGAACTTGATTGAATTCCTGTTTTGGCTTCTACTTCAGCACTACGAGTTACAATGCGTTGATGGGCTGCTAGCGATCGCCGCCGTCGCACCTCTCGGTCAATTGCTTCAACAACCATCTCGTTAAAAGACTCACTGCCCTCTCGAAACTGCCTGGCTTGCTCAAGCAGATCGGCGGGAATACGGATAGTTACAGCTTCTCGCTCCATAGTTGCAGCTTGTGCAATCATAAAATGATATCAACTAATGTAACTATTTTCTGAACAGTCTGCAACAGTCATAGACCCACAACTAATGCCTACGAATCAGTTATCAGAAGATAGCGACCAATTAGGCTGGGAACAGGAAGCATGTTACCTTTGTCGGCTGGGTTGAGGAAAGAAACGAAATTTCCTTGTGTATTCCGTAATCCGCTACAATGGGCGTCATGCCATCATCAAAGAGACCTGCCAACGCCTCCAGCCAATTCCTCAAACGCCAAGCCGCGTCGCTGCTGCTGTATCAATCGGTTCTGCGTAACGACGTGGGAAAAGCCTTTCTGCGTATTTTGCAAACCCTAAGCCAGGGTGAAGCGGAACAAACCGATTGCTTGGTAGCGTATGGAAACTGGTTCAAAATCTTAGCCGCCCACGGACAAAGTTGGCAAGATTTTCTGATTCGGCAAATTCTCCAGGATGAGAATCCCTTTTCTGTGCAAGTACAACGGGTAGCCCTGGACGATTTACCTCCAGCCCTCGTCACGGCGGCGAAACAGGATTTACGCGCCTTGCACCATCTTTCTCAATGTTGCATTGAACAGCTAAGTCGATGGGTGCAAAAAGCCTCTCAGTTAGAAGCACAGCCTGTTTCCTGGAATCTGGACACAGTACAGCCTACATTTCTACACCACTCTAGTGATTGGACAGAATCTCTCGAGGAATTAGCCGCCCACTATCAGCAACATGGTACAGGGTTATTTGCCCAATATCATGCCCTGCGTTGGCAGTCGGGTCAATTGGTTGGTATCGCCCACCCTGATCCGATTCAGTTAACTCAATTGGTGGGTTATGAGTCTCAACAAGCCGCGTTAGTTAAAAATACAGAATTTTTACTCGCCGATTATCCGGCGTTACATGTCTTACTTTATGGCAGTCGTGGTTCAGGTAAGTCGTCATTAGTCAAGGGGTTATTACAAAAGTATAAAAATCAGGGACTGCGGTTGATTGAAGTTGCCAAGTCTGACTTAAAAGACTTACCAATGATAGTGGAGCAATTGCGAGACGTACCGCAGAAGTTTATCATCTTTGTAGATGACCTCTCCTTTGAAGAAGACGACGATGCATTCAAAGCCTTAAAAGTCGTCTTAGAAGGAAGTGTCACCGCCCGTCCCCAAAATGTAGTCGTTTATGCCACCTCCAATCGACGCCACTTGGTACGGGAATTTTTTGCCGATCGCCCTCGTCCCAGCGATAATGATGAAATCCATGCCTGGGATACCTTACAGGAAAAATTATCCTTTAGCGATCGCTTCGGTTTAACCCTGACCTTTGAACCAGCCAACCAAGACGCTTATCTCAACATTGTCTATCATTTAGCCCAACAAGCCAACATAAACTTACCCCAAAATGACTTAAAATCCCGTGCCATTCAATGGGCAACCCGCCACAATGGACGTTCTGGGCGCAGCGCCCGCCAATTTGTGGATTTTCTCAGCGCTGATTTAGGGATTCGTCCTTTGGATAGGGTAGAAAGGTAGCAGGAGGCAAAAGTTATATCCTATTGTAGGGGCGGGTTTAGCCGTTTAATTGATGGGTATACCGATAACTGATCAACAAAACCCGCCCTCTTTGTGTTTAGATTTGAGACATAAGACCAATGACAAATGACATAAGACCAATCACAAATGACATAAGACCAATGACGAATGACCAATGAACCAACTTGTTAATCAAATGCTTCTTGGTACAGTTGCTTTTACAGTCAGCGTGGGTGTGGGATTGTTCGTTAACCCCAACAAAGCCTTGGTTAATGGAGTCGTTACCGTTGTCGCAAGTTATGCTGGCGTTACTGTAGCAGATAGGCGACGCCTCGAAGCAGAAAAACAGCGCAAAAATGCTTTACTCAATCAAATCCAAGAATTTGAGGAAGAAGAAAGCCTGCTGTATGAATCACTCATGCAGGGAAGGGAAACTCAACACCAACTCGAAGCCAGTATCAATGCATTACAAACGGAACGGAGTCAGCTACTGAGTCGGGTGTCTGAACTGCATAACCAACGAAATAGCCTGTATCAAGAAATCCGTGAAGTTCAACAGCACAAGCAGGAACACCTAGAGGAAGTGAGTATTCTGCGATCGCAAATTCAACAGCTAGAGAAACACCAAAGCGAACTGAATCAATCTCTCTGGGCAAAAACGGCTCAAATCCAGCCAGCGGAAACTCGCTTAAATCACTTACATACTGAACTTGAACAGCTTCAAACTGAAATAGCCGATAAACTGCATCACCACGAACATCTTAGTCAAGACTTAGTTGAACTCGAACGCCGGAAGCAAGACTTAGGCGGCGAAGCTTACGACTTACATACCCAAATTCAAGCCTTAAAACAACGTTTAGAGCAACTAAATCAAACCTTTTTGTCCTTACGGATACAGCAACAGCGGGTTCAGGACGATCTAAATCCGCTCAAATCGGAACTCGAGCAAATGCAGCAGCAACTTGCAGAAAAGCAGCAGCAACAAAAGCAACTGAATCAAGATTTGGTACGCTTAGAACAGCTTAAACAGCAGTTAGAATCCGATTATACTGATCTGCAACAGCAAATGCAAACCTTACGAGTGCAGAAGGTGACACGCCCTGAAACGGTTTTACCAAGACCTGAACGGGATTTATCCATAATCCTACCGCAAAAATGGCAGAATTTATGGGAATTTGCTCAACAGCTTAGTGAGGATGAGTTAATCGCATTTCAAGCAATTTTGGCAGAAGATAACGTGGCTTTAAATCATGTTTATAATCAAAACGAAATAACGCCACAGGAGTTGATTCAATCCCTTAATGATAAGTCCATGTCGGTTCTGGGAACTGCTCTCTTTTTAAGCGATAGTCACTCAATAATCCCTCAACTTCATCAAGACTATAGAACGGTCTTGAAAGAACCAATATCTATTTATTTTAAAACTTTACTGGGACTGAATTATTATCATGTTCAATCTGACCTCGTATCAACAAGTTTTATTCAGATTAAATCTTGACCCAACAATATTACCAGCCTGACTTTTTATAACTCCTGCAAAAGAACTAATGATCTTTAACGAATAACGCTACAGCATAAGCCGCGATTCCTTCTTCTCGTCCCACGGGTCCTAATTTTTCGTTGGTGGTGGCTTTGATACCAATTTGATCGGGTTGTAATCCTAGAGTCGTGCTGAGGCGATCGCGCATGGTTTTGAGGTGAGGCTTGAGCTTGGGACGTTCAGCCACGATTACCGAGTCAATGTTGCTAATCTGCCAACCTTGCGATCGCACTAATTCATTCACCTGACTCAATAACTCTATACTATCCGCCCCTGCCCATTTTGGGTCGGTGGGAGGAAAATAATGACCGATATCACCGAGACTTAATGCGCCTAGCATGGCATCCATAATCGCATGGGTGAGGACATCCGCATCACTATGTCCCAGCAATCCCAATTCGTGGGGAATGCTTACACCTCCCAGAATCAAAGGGCGTCCGTTTCCCAGTTTATGGATGTCGTAACCGTTCCCAATACGGATATTCATGGCTTTTTCCCCGATGAATGGGTATTCAAAGTGTAACCGATACGCGATCGCATGGCAAAGACGTAGGAGCGGGTTTAGGGACAATTGTAGGGGCGGGTTTAGGGAATCAATTCAGCTAGTCACCGATAAGTGAACAACAAAACCCGCCCTGCCCACCAATAAGTGAACAACAAAACCCGCCCTAATCCCAACCGCTAAATTTGACTAATCCCGAATCACAAGTTTCTTTATCAACGCTTTAACTAACCGATTCCTTTTTAAGCAAACAGTAAAATTTTACCATTTTTCCTCAAAAATACGCCTCAACCCCTTCAATTTTATCAACATCAAGCTATTCTCAATAGTAAGAGTAACCACTCCCGCCTAAATCTAAATAAGCATTCAACCTAGCTTCAGGTTGTCTGCTTATAAATTTTATCGCCGTTCAATTGCGCCAGACGCTGAAACCGTTAACGACGATTTATTCTCCGTTTCTCGGAACCAGCCACCTGATCTGGAAATTGCTCATTGTACTCACACTAACACTCCTATGAAACTGCAAAACCATCGAATTCCAGAAGAGCAAGCCCAAGACGTTTTGACGCGAGCGGCTCAACTCTATGCCCAGCACAACCAAAGCTATTCGGTACAAGAGCTAATCGATGCTGGAACCGAAGCCCAAATTCCATCAGAGTTTATGGAAGAGGCAATTCACCAGATTGAGATAGAAAACATCCAAGCTGAAGCTCAACTCCGCAAAGCTAAACGTGGTAAACCTTTTGTTATGGGGGTCGCGATCGCACTTCCGGTGCTTATCGCCCTTGGCTTAGCCGGATGGTTGTTACAGAGAAATAGTGTAACCAATGCCGCCGTCAGTCAGCCCACCCAGACAGAAGCGGCGATATCCCCACCCACTACACTCAGTGATACCACTGTCGCACCCAGCAACTTCAAATGTGCAGGCTTAACCCTCAATGGCGCTGATTTGAGTGGCAAAAATCTCAAAGGTGCTGATTGTACCAATGCCGATTTAGCCAATGCGAATTTGGCAGGAGCCAATCTCGCCGGGGCAAATCTAAGTCATTCTAACTTAGAAAATGCTAATCTAAATGGCGTGAATCTCAACGGGGCAGATTTAGCGGGAGCGAATTTGGCAGGAGCAAACCTCGACAGTGCTAACCTAGAAGGCGCGAACCTGAGCAACACTGATTTGAGAAATGCCAATCTCAACAACGCCACTATCACCCGAACAGATATGGCGGGAGCTAACTTAGACGGGGCGAACTTGAATAATGCCATGCAATAAGCGGTTCGCCGTAACGGGAGCATCTTGCTCCCCCAACTCCCAGACGTAGCATGCTACGTCTCTACATTGCTCCCCCATCTTCCCTTACCGAGGTTGCGAAATGTTCTCTAGCAACTGTTGTAGATGAGCTGATTTGTTAGAGTCCTTTAAGGATAAACTAAAACAGATCTGAGTGAATCTACATACTGCAACCTCAACATTATGAAAGAACTTGACCTGAAGAAGACCATTGACGTACTCAACACCATCATGGAGTTTGAGTTGGCTGGTGTCGTGCGTTACACTCATTACTCCTTGATGATCATTGGTCCCAACCGAATTCCCATTGTCAACTTTTTTAAGGCACAGGCTAGTGAGTCTCTGCTCCACGCTCAACAGGTGGGAGAAATTATCACAGGCTTAGAAGGTCATCCCAGCCAAAAGATTGCGCCCATCGAGGAAACCTACCAACATTCTGTGCAGGATATTTTACAGGAAAGCCTTAACCATGAGAAAAAAGCCTTAGATCTCTATAAAGAACTCCTGGATATCGTGGAAGATGCTTCCATCTATCTCGAAGAATTTGCTCGGGGTCAAATTGGTCAGGAGGAAATGCACAACATAGAGATTAAGAAGATGATGCGTGATTTTAGCTTAGGGGTTACTGAATAAGTAGTGTGGTGAGGGGAGGAAACAGGGAACGGGGAATAGGAGGAATGGGGGGCTGTGGCATTTCTCGGATTCCTGAATTCTTCCTCAGCTACACCGGGTATTGCTGCTGCTGAACTCGATGGGTTAGAAACAGGAGATCTCTACCAAAACGGGAGAGTTGACCCGGATTTAACAGTTTACCGCCAGTCCGACTACGTAGGTGCGTCCCGATTACGGCATTTAAACAGTTAATACTTTATCTTTATACATATTTTTGTGAGCGATCGCATCAGGTGGCATCCCGTTTTCGTAAAGAAAAATGTGGGATATAGACAGCGAGTCATTGAAGCCTCTACCATTGGTCTAATCGTCTAACCTGAGCAACCGTATCCTTGTCTGCCGTGGGTCAACGGTGGATCAAGTTGAACTGGAAAATTTTAGGTTGAATCCAACCTAGAAGTTATCCGGATGGGTTGCTATTGCTGTTGAAGGATAAAGCTTCTTGTTGCAAAAATTAGATTAATATGAAAAAAATCTGCTCCCGTCGCAGCTTATCTCGCCAAGTTCGTGAAGAAGCGGCTGAAATTGCCTTTTTGCGCCCCCATCCTGAGCATTTAAATAATGGTGAGGAGTCGGCGTATCGGAACTGTGATAACGAACTGAGTTATATTGCCAACTATTCCAAAGGTTTACCCCATAACGATTTGGGTGAAGTCAACCCAAAAGCTTACCGCTTCTTCCTGAAAGCTTTGTGTAGTGGCAATCCTGGCGATTTTGAGGCAATACCACGGGGCTGTACTCACGGCAAACCAGAGTTATCCGAATCCAGTTCTGAGGACAAGAAACGCCTAGGTTGTCGTCGATTGATCAATCCGCAAGCGGCGTTAGCCTTTGATTTAGAAGGACCCGATGCTCAGTCATTAACCATTCGCCCTGCTCCCCGTATCGATGGGGCAGAAAATGCTTGTGAAGCCATCGAACTTTACTGGATGGCGCTACTGCGGGAGGTTAATTTTACCGACTTTCGCGATCACTGTGACATTGAAAAAGCCGCAGAAGAACTCTCAAACTGCTCGGATTTCCGGGGACCCAAAGAAGAGGGTCAAGTGACACCAGATGTGATTTTCCGAGGGTCTACACCGGGAGATGTTGTGGGTCCTTTTATCTCGCAATTTCTGCTCAAAGATATCCAATATGGCACGCTGACCATTAACCAACGCCAACGGACGGTTGTTCCCAACAGCGACTTTATGACCGATTACAAAATGTGGTTGGCGGTGCAAAATGGTTTTGATTTCAGTGGTCAGGATCAATTTGATCAAGTGCCGCGCTATATCCGGAATATGCGGGATTTAGGCAATTATGTGCATTTTGATGCTCTCTATCAAGCCTATTTGAATGCTTGTTTGATTTTATTGGATATGGGCGCACCGTTTGATCGAGGGAATTTCTATCTCACCTCAGAGAATCAGGATGGATTTGGTACGTTTGGTGGACCGCATATCCTCAGTTTAGTCACAGAAGTGGCGACGCGAGCCTTAAAAGCGGTTTGGTATCAAAAATGGTTTGTGCATCGGCGGCTGCGCCCTGAAGCCTTTGGTGGACTGATTCACAATCATTTAACCGGACGGGCGGAGTATCCCATTCATCCAGAGATTCTTAATTCTCAGGCACTTAAAGCGATGTTTGATAAGAATGGTAATTATCTGCTACCGCAAGTGTTTCCCGAAGGATCACCGACTCATCCGGCTTACGGTGCGGGACATGCGACAGTGGCGGGGGCTTGTGTGACGATGTTAAAGGCGTGGTTTGATGAGTCTTATCAGATACCCAAGCCAGTGGTGCCGAATGAAGATGGGACGCAGTTGGTGTCTTACATTCCCTATAGTGGACCGGGTACAGAGGTTCTCACCGTAGGCGGAGAATTGAATAAGCTAGCGGCAAATATTTCCATCGGTCGCAACATGGCAGGTGTACACTGGCGGACAGACTACACCGAATCGGTAAAATTAGGAGAAGCGATCGCGATCGGGATTTTGCAGGAGCAAAAGCTGACGTATAACGAGGATAGCTGTTTCTCGCTGACTAAGTTTGATGGTACAGCGATAACGATATAGGAGTCTCGTCGTAGCGCGATCGCAATCAGAGTATTCTGACAAACGACAAGACAAAACCGGGCAAAACCGATTCCCCTGTTTAGCGCCCAGAAGAGGGCGACCCGATCCAATTGAGGGGAATGGAGTTTTTATACCAAATCCGCCTTTATCACCCCCTTTTTCCACGGCGATTGAAATCGCTGCTACACAAACAAAGTCCGCCTGCGCGGACTAGGTTATAACGAGGGTAGCTAATCCGGATTTGGTATTCATTACTATTCATCTTTTGGACTTGAGTTATGGCAGTACTAAGACAGGTTAGGATAGAACATTCTTTACTGTTCCCTGTTCCCTCTTGAACTAACTGATGTCCTACCGTATCCTCGTAGTGCTATATGGCAGATAAGTTATTACCTCCAGGCTATGATCAGTTCTTGCAAAGCTTAAAAAAGCAGATTCGCCGCGCTCAAGTTCGAGCCGCACTAGCCGTAAACCGGGAGTTAGTGATGCTGTACTGGCAAATTGGACAAGAGATTCTGTCTCGACAGCAACAGCAGGGTTGGGGGGCTAAAGTGATTAGCCAATTAGCCAAGGATTTAAAGAAAGCGTTTCCGGAGATGAAGGGTTTTTCACGAACCAATCTCCTTTACATGAGAGCATTTGCGGAGGCTTATCCTGATGAGCAAATTGTCCAGCAGCTTGCTGGACAAATTCCTTGGTTCCATAACTGTGTTCTTTTGGATAAAGTTAAAGAAGCAGCGGAGCGCCAATGGTATATTCAGAAAACGATTCAGCATGGGTGGAGTCGCAGCATTTTAGCCCATCAAATTGAGTTGGGACTGTATCATCGCCAGGGAAAGGCAACGACTAACTTTGACCGAACTCTGTCTAAACCTCAATCGGAACTCGCTGAACAGGTATTAAAAGATCCCTACAATTTTGACTTTCTCAGTCTAGGGGATAAAGCGTGGGAACGGGAATTAGAAAAGGCACTTCTGGCACATATTCGAGATTTTTTACTGGAGTTAGGCGTTGGTTTTGCCTTTGTGGGAAACCAGTATCACCTTGAGGTTGGGGGTCGGGATTTTTGGATCGATTTATTATTCTATCACTATCGTTTGCATTGTTTGGGGGATTTGCGATCGCGTTTTCTTTTGGTGACACCTGATCATAGTTAGACTAGAAGGATAGCAAGGTAGACGAAAACCATGTCAGAGGCGGTACGCTATATAACGAACGAGCAGGGCGATCGCGTTGGTGTATTGTTAGATTTGGATCTGTACGAGCGATTAGCCCATCCATTAGCATTTGATACCGAGTGTTTAGTTGGCTTAAGCCAAGAGGAACTACAAGCTTTGGCTGAGAGTAAGCTGGCTCCTGCGGCTCAACACCACTTGGATATACTTCTGGAGCGAAATGCTGAAAATCAGCTTTTAGACGAAGAACGGGCGACTTTAGATTATTTATTGGAACAGGTTGACCAATTAACCCTGCTCAAAACGAGAGCCAGATATACCTTAAATCGCCTACGAGAGTTAGGAACTGTAGCGTGAGTGTCTACATTCCCGTCGAGTTACAGCGACAAATTCGCCGTCGTTTTGCTGATTGTTGTGCCTACTGCCAAACGGCTGAAGCCTTGACTGCCACGACTTTTGAATTTGAACACATTATACCGCGATCGGCAGGTGGAGAGACGGTGTTTGATAATCTTTGTTTGGCTTGTCCAACCTGCAATCGTTACAAGGCGACTCGTCAAACCGTTCCCGACCCGTTGACAGGGGAGAGTGTTGCTTTATTTCATCCTCTACATTCGCTATCAAATCCCCTGCTATTTTCTAACCGCAGAAAATGCACCCGTCCCGATGCACCAGCCGCCACAATGGTTAATCCATCGGGCGCGATCGCACAGCAATTTATTCCACTCTCGCCAGTGAAATTTGCAATCACCTCTTTTTGAGATAAGTCCCAAAGTTTCAGAGTGTTGTCAGACGAAGCAGAAATCACCCGATTGCTATTTGGGATAGCTACTATGGAATTGACCGAATCTCCATGACTAGTGAGAGTAAATACTTCCTTACGTTTTTCTAAATTCCAAACTTTAATTGTTTTATCAGAAGAAGCAGAAATTAATCGCTTTCCATCCTTAGTAATTGCCACAGAATTGACTGAATCTTGATGACCAGTGAGAGTGAATAATTCCTTGCGCTTTTCCAGATTCCAAACTTTGATGTTTTTGTCTTTTGAACCTGAAACTATATGCTTGCCATCTGGAGTTAAACTTAAACTATTTACTTCATCTGTGTGACCTTTAAATGTAAATAATTGCTGACAATTAATGATATCCCATACTTTTATAGTTTTATCTTTTGAAGCAACAATTATTTTAGCTCCGTCTTGCATCATAACCAAACAGTTGATTTTTTGAGATTGCAATAGACTTTCTGAAATTTTAATTTTATTGCAATAATATAAACTTAATGTTGCTACCATTAATAAAATCCCTAAGATGCTTATTAAAAAATGATGCCTCGCCCAAAAAATAATCCAAACAATAAAAGGAATCGAAAATAGGGATATAGATAATTCTATAATTTTAGAAAAATACCAATATTGAGATTTCAATTTAAAAAATCGCTCAGTATTGTTCTGCTTAACCTCGATAGTACCATCATCTGCTCCCAAAATAACTTGGTTGCTATTAGGAGTGGTAGCTAAAGCCGTGATCGATGTTCGATAATTTTGAAGAGTCAATACTTCTTCCATAGTCTCTATATTCCAGACTTTAATAGTCTTGTCGGATGAAGCAGAAATGACTTTTGAACCATCTGCAGTGAAAGCCATAGCGATAACTGAGTCATTATGACCATTGCAACTTAATGTTTTTTCTTGATCGGTCACATTCGATAATTTAATAGTCTGGTCAGATAAACACGAAACATATCGCTGATGATTTTTATTAATAGTGGCTTTGCTTTTTGAATTTAGTTCAAATATATCTATTATTAGATTGAAAATATTAGCGATATTTTTGGTAAACCCGATAAGTGTAATTAGCACTACAATAAATTCTAATTTCAATGCTATAAATACCACTATACCTGTTGTTATTGTATTAAATATAAACTCGGTGAATAGGGGGTAATTCACGGAAACAATTATGAAAGCAACAAAAAATATAACTGGTATTAAAAAGTTACTCAATGATTTTGGTTCAAAAAGATAATTTGGATGATTTGGTATACCCTGCTTATCGATAGTTGATTGTTCTTTTTCAGTTTTCAAACTCCACACTTTAATAGTTTTGTCAGATGAACCGGAAATTACTTGCCTACCATCTGGGGTAACAGCAATAGTGTTAATTGAGTCAATATGACCAGTAATTGTCAACTGTTCTTTCCGAGTCAATAGATTCCAAATTTTGATGGTTTTGTCAGATGAAGCTGAAATTGCTAGCTTGCCATCTGACGTAACAGCAACATCATTAACTGAGTCCTTATGACCCTTGAGAGTGAAATTTTTAGTCTTACTAAGAATATCAAAATTTGTATTAGGTTCGCTCCAAATTTTAATATTTTTGTCAGATGAGGCTGAAATTATCTGACGACCAGATGATACAGGTACAATAGCAGTGATCACGTCTTGGTGACCAGTGAGGCTTAGTGTTTTTTTCCTATTTGCCCGATTCAAGCCTATGATTGTCCAAGTTTTGCCATTATTATCTTTCTCCAAAGAACCAGCGATTACCTGCAATCCGTAAGGTGTATCAGCCACAGCAACAGCATTGACCAATTCACTCCGAATTTTTGCAGGTAGTGTGAGAGTGAATGACCCAGCAGGACGACCCTTCCAGATCAACATTTCTTCTCCAGTTTCCAAATTCCAAATCCTAATACTTTTGTCAGATGAACCGGAAATAATCTCTTTGCCATCTGGGGTCAAAGTGATATCATTCACGGAATTTTGATGACTATCTATAGTTAATAAATTTTTCCTATTTTTTAAACTCCAAACTTTAACAGTACCATCTCTTGAACTAGAAATTATCTGATTGCCGTCTGGTGTTATAGCTACCGCTGTTATCTCATCACTGTGACCGATAAAGGAAAACTTTTCTTTTCCCGTTTCTAAATCCCAAATTTTTAGACTGTTATCATTTGAACCAGAAACCAGTTGTTTGCCATCTGGCGTCACAGCGATAGCAGTGACCTTTCCGGTATGACCTATCAGGGTGCGTATTAATCGCTCACCAGGGGGAATTAAACTCGGTGTTAAAGGTCGTAACCATGTTTTTTTCATTGAACTTGCTTGTGCCAATAATTCATGAATTTCTGGTATTTTAAAAGACAGCAACCGCCCTATCAGTTGACCAGCCAGTTGCGTTTTGTCCTTATCTAGAACGTGCGCTGAAAGCCGAAGCGCCCCTTGAATCAATCTCAGCGTTTCTGCATTTTCGACGAATTCATAGTCCTGAATCAGCGCATGCACATCCAAAGCATCTAATTTCGCCTCGATAAAATCATAATCCGTTAGCAAACGATACAATCGCTGAAACTGTCCCGCTTCACCAAAATGAGTGGGTAGGGTTTCTAAGGTATAGAGTCGCTTTTCTGGTGACATTGTTGCGAGTTTTTGCTTTAATTCACCCATGACTATCTTGGTTGGAAGTATATCTGGAAGTGGAGAGACGAGGACAAAGGAGAGAAGAGAATCACAAAACTCACGGAATTGAGTTGTCTAGATCCCCCTAAATCCCCCTTAAAAAGGGGGACTTTGATGCCAGTGGTTGTTAAGTTCGTGAGGTAGATTATTGGTTATTTTATCCATTGTCGCTGATTAATTATCCTTTTTCTGTAATTTAGGTATACCTTATAAACCTGTAATATGCTGTAATTTATTGTTCTCCTGTACCATAAAAGCGAAGCATCCTTTGGCTTCCCCCCTGCAAAAAAAGCGAAGCAACATCTGGTCTCCCCCATGGAACAAAAAGCGAAGCATCCTTTGGTCTCCCCCATGGAACAAAAAGCGAAGCATCCTTTGGTCTCCCCCTTTTTAAGGGGGACGGAAGGGGGATCTAATAGGGGGACGGAAGGGGGATCTAAAAAGGGAAGAGGGGGATCTAAAAAGGGAAGAGGGGGATCTATAAAAGAAGAGGACATCTACACAACAGTTGATGGCTCAATAATAACAAACTGAACAGGTGAATTAATATCAACCTTCAGCATTAATCACTCTTTCACTCGTTAAATCCAAATCTGGTAACGTCGGTGAAATAATCTGCTGATTACCCTGAAAAACCCGCTCCTCATAAAGCCCTTCTACCCACTCTAGCACTGTAACCCGTTGTTGGATGGGGTCAACAATCCAATATTCGGCAATCCCCCGCGCTGCATATTCAGAACGTTTATACCGATAATCTCGGTCTGCATTTTCTCGTCCCGGTGACACTACCTCAACCACTAACTGAGGCGGGGGCATATCAATCATTATTGTAGACCGACTTGCTCCCTCTAACGCCGTTGCCAGTTCTTCAGAAAGTACCATTAAATCGGGTAAGCGTGTTGTTGCCCGTGAACCACTCACTACAATTTCCGCCCCAATTCGCAAGCGATAGGAGGGAATTCCTTGTTGGAGAAAATGGCTCAGTAAAAACATGACAATTCGTTGGTTTAAATCGCTTTCTGGTGGCATAACGATTAATTCCCCATTAACCAGTTCATACTGGGTATCTGTTCCGTCGTTATAGTTAAGATACTCCTCAAGCGTCATTTTTGGGGATGTGATGGTCATGATGGCTTGTCTCCTAAAAAGTTTAAAAGCTTATTGAACACCCGCCCAGAGTTCAAACTCCGGGCTAATAGCTCAAGTCAGCTAAAGCTGACTGAATATGGATTTTAGTCCACTTTAGTGGACTTTGGCTTTTGGTTCCTTGGGTTTGAACCTAAGGCGGTTGGTGAGACTTGAGTTTAGCGCTAACTTATAGTGGGAGATTCAAGCGTTTATGGCGCTAAAGCGCAACTACAAACTTCATTACAATCCTAATTCTTCGGCTAAATTATCGGCAATCAAGGCATTAATATCCCGAATGGTTATCCCCGCCGCTTGGACAATATCCTGACGATGGAGAAAATCCTGGAAACTGGCATGATAAATACTGTAGCGGGTTTGTCCTTCAATCCTTTCCTCTCGCAAAAATTGATCCCATTCATCCAAGACTTCCTGCACCGTTAATGCATCTTCTCCGGCAAATTGGGAAATCAGCAGCGATGAGACAGGTTTCCGGGCTTCTGTTAAAACATAGACAATTTTAATCTTGGTTCGCGGTAAGGGTTTAGCTGTCATCCCCATGCGTTGCCAATGCTGGTAATAATATTGCTGTAAGCCTTGGGGTAAGTTGGCAAGATTTAAATCCTGATACGCACCAGACTCGATATCTTCGAGGACATAGCGCAAATACATGAAGTTGCGATCGCTCTTTTGTGCCAGAGTGGTGATAAAGGTGGCTGTGTCTTGTCCCTGATTCTCTACCCACTGGTGTAACGAGGGCTTTTTCTGAACCTGTTGGTTAATATAACGCTCTACGTCTTGTAAACTTTCTGCCCCATACTCCATTAAATTAAACAGGTAGGGCTTATTCACTGTTAAGGGAACATACGTCTGGCGTTTTGTCAAGATAAAATAAACGCCATTGGGCAAAGACTGGGGAAGATAGAGAACATTTGCCCCATCCGTCTGACTCTTCATCTCCACCTCATCCAACGCATCCACCGCAATCACGATGGGGGAATGGTGAGGGGTAATTTCGGTTAACAGTCGCGCTAAGAAATTGCCATCGCGGGTATTCTCTGGATGTAAGGGCAAATCATACGGTAACTGATAGCGTTCAATTAACTGGCGGCAAACACTCTTGAGGAAATCATCAGCGCGATTGATGCCTTGCGATCGCACATTAAAGTATGCCACACATCCGGTCTGTCGCACATATTCGGCTAATATGGCACTTTTGCCCACACCGGGATCAGCTTCAATAATAAAATAACCATTAGACTGTTGCTGTAAGAAGTCCTGAATCGCCCGAAATACAAACTCCCGCCCGACAAATCCTTCTGTCTTCTCCGCAATCAGGGATTGAAACTGAAGCGGAACCGCCGGATGTGTGGATAACTGGTTATGGATACGTTCTAACCAGCCTTTAATTTCGCCCATGTCTCGCCCTAGATGTGTCAGAGAGGTTTCGATATCCTTAACCGTCACCTGCTGGCTGTTCAAATTAGCATTAATCTGAGTCAGCAATTGTCCCTGAATCATCTCCCGCAGTACCGGATTCTGCTGCATCTCCACTGCAAAACAGGCACACATCCGTTCAAACAAGCCCACCTGGGGAGTTACAGCCTTCGTTTGGTAAAGTGCGATCGCATTCTCCTGCTGTAAGACTACCATCAATTTTTGACGCACCACCTGAACCGTATCCCCAACCAACGCCCCATCTGGGGTTAACAGGGAGTCAATATCCGCTACAGGTGTCACCGCTAATTCGCTAAATTCCCCTTTTTCCAGCTTCTGCAAATCCGCCTTTAGCTGTTTTAACTTTTGGTTTAGCCAACTTACCTCATTTTTGTACTGAGGTGGACAATCCCAGATACTTTTATTCTCACCAGTCAATTCACTCAGACAGTTTTCCACCAAACTTTGCTGCGCCAACAAAAACGCCCGCCCCACCGCCGTTTATATCGTCGGCGTCTCCCCAGGTTTCAGGCGATTCATCATCCTGATTAAAGTATCCAACCTTAACCTCTATCTTGACATTGACCCAACCGCCATCCTGTAGGATATGTCCAGTAATAGCCATTCGTGGCAAGTAAAACATAGAGGCATTCCTCCTGAACGCCTCTCAATTATCAACCCAACTTTATCTTCTCCATACCGATAAAACTTGCATCCCAACCGCTAACCCCTCTGCGTTCCTCTGCGCTTTCCCTCTGCGTTCCTCTGCGTTAAAAAAATACCCTATCCCCCCATCCCCCTGCACTAATAATGCGTCCCCGACTTGCGATGATGCACCGCCGTTACCCCATCCGATAACACCTTGCCATTCGTCACCACCCCATAAATCAACCAATGATCCCCACATTCCATCCGATTATCCACCGTACATTCCACATACGCCAACGCATCGCTAAGAATCGGACAACCATTGTCAGCCTCCTCCGTCGCCACCCCCGCAAATCGGTCTTCCCCTGGGGCAAAAGGTTTGAGGAAATGCTTCATTAACCCTAAATGCTTCCCTTCCTCTAAAATATTCACCACAAATTGATCACCCTGGTACATTAATGACTCAATTGCCCGGTCTTTCGCTACCGCAATAGTTAAACCTGGTGGGTTAAACGTGGCTTGGGAAATCCAATCTGCCAACATCGCCCCCGTCAGTTCTCCCTGCTTGGCGGTAATAATACAAAGTGACCCAATTAACCGCCCCACAGCCTGTTCCGTCCGGGCAACTTGGGCATCACTGACGGGTTGGCGGGATGTGCGGGATTTCTTGGCTTTCTTCAAGGCTTGGGCAAAATCCGTTCCCGCTTCTTCGGCGTATTTCAGTGTGGTTTCAGTAGGCTTAAACTTAACCCGAATCGTCTCAAAGCCAAACTTATATCCCGCATCCTTAAATTTATTTTCAATCAAGTCAATCGCTTCACCACTCCAGCCAAAGGACCCAAACACCCCAGCCAGTTTAGTTTTCGTCGCTGTGGATAAAACAATCCCCAAAGCGGTTTGAATCTGGGTGGGTGCATGACCCCCTAAGGTAGGAGAACCCATGACAAACCCCTCCGCCTTTTCCACGGCGGCGCGAATTTCTTCCGGGTCAGCGATTTCGCAGTTAATCGATTCTACACCAACTCCAGCCTTAGTAATCCCCCGTGCGATCGCCTGGGCAACCGTGCCAGTATTCCCATACGCTGAAGCATACAACAGAGCAACGCTTATGTCTTGGGTTTTTTGACGTTCACACCATTGGCGATAGGATTGGGTCAGGGGAATTAAGCTATAGCGTACCAATTGCCCATGACCTGTGGCGTAAAGCCTTGCTTGCACCTCCTCTATCTTATCCAGTGCCTTTTCTACCTGTCGCGCATGGGGTGCCATGACGCAATCGAAATAATAGCGGCGGTGTTCGCTAATTGTTGTCCAGCCTTCATCCATTACTTGGTCACCACACAGATGGGCACCAAATAACTTATCGGTAAATAGAACTTCGGTGTGCGGGTCGTAGGTACAAAGGGCGTCGGGCCAACGGGGGTTAGGCGTGGGGATAAATTGCAGGTGATGACCCTTGCCTAAATCTAGGCTTTCATCGCCTCGCGCCACGGTTACTTTTAAATCCGGTGCATCTAAGATACCACGCAGCGCGATCGCACCGGGATTGGAACAGACGAATTGAATTTGAGGGGCGAGTTTGAGTAAGGCTTTTAGGGTAACGCCTCGGTTGGGATTGACGTGACCGAGGATGACATAATCGATTTGTTTGGGGTCAATCCGGCGTTGGAGTTCGGTTAAAAAGATTTCGGTGAAGGATTCGCCCGGAGGGTCAATCAGGGCGATTTTATCCGCTTGAATCAGATAGGAATTGGCGGTGGTGCCGCGTTGCAGGGCATATTCGATTTCAAATTTGAGTCTATCCCACGTCCGGGAACGGAGAACAGTGGTGTTGGAGGCGATGGGAAGGACTTGAACGTCGCGAGGGGTAGGAGAATTCATGGTTGAGTTAGGGGTGAATGGTTTTTTTAACGCAGAGGGGCGCAGAGGGAAGCGCAGAGGTTCGCAGAGGGCGTTAGAGGTGATTGACGACTCGTTTGAGGTTCATGGTTTGGGGTGGTTGGTGAATGTTTTTTTTAACGCAGAGGGGCGCAGAGGGAAGCGCAGAGGTTCGCAGAGGGGTTAGAGGTGATTGACGACTCGTTTGATGCCGTCTTTGAGATGGATGACGTTGAAGTTGATTAGGAGTCCAAGTTTATGGTGGGAGAGTTTGAGGTAGGTTAGGAGTTGGGCGGTATGGATGGGATGCAGGGCGTCAACGGCTTTGAGTTCAACCATGACTTTGTTTTCGACGAGTAAATCGACTCGATATCCACATTCGAGACGAATCTCTTCATAAACTAACGGTAATGGTTTCTGGGGTTCAAAGTTTAAGCCAGCCTGGTTAAGTTCATACCTCAAACAGGCTTCGTAGGCTGACTCCAATAAACCCGGTCCTAACGCCGTGTGTACCTTCATCGCCAACCCAATAACTTTTCCCGACACCTCATTCTCGGTCATCCTCTGCGTACCTCTGCGTTGACCTCTGCGTTCCTCTGCGTTTAATAATAATTCCCCACTTTGCGATGGTGAACCGCTGTTAATGAATCCGCTTTAGACACTCGTCCAGCGTCAACAGAGGCGTAGACAATCCAATGGTCACTCAACTCCATCCGACTTTCTACTTTACATTCCACATAAGCCAGCGCATCGGTGAGAATCGGTGATCCATTGGTTGCGGTTTGCGTTTTCACCCCTTCAAACCGATCGGCACCTGGGGGAAACCGCTTGAGGAAATGCTTCATTAATGCCTGATAATTCCCCTCTTCTAGAATATTTAGCACAAAGCGATCGCCGACTTGCATCAAAGACTCAATCGCCCGATCTTTCGCCACTGCAATGGTTAAGCCCAGGGGTTTGAAGCTGGCTTGGGATACCCAGGAGGCTAACATGGCACTTTTAATGTCACCTTTTTGGGCAGTAATAATATAAAGTCCGCCACTGATCCGTCCTAGGGCTTTGTCGAGATCACTATCCAGGGATTTCCGTTGCTTAATTTCGCGATCGCGAGTCAGCAGTTGCCCCATATCGGTTCCGGCTTCTTCGCAGAGTTGATAGGTGGCTTCGGTTGGCGTTTCTTTGACCCGAATCTCGGCAAATCCTTGTTTGAGTCCCAGGTTGCGGAATTGACTCAATAGGGGGTCAATGGGTTCGTCATCTCCCCCATACGATTCAAATAAACCCACCGTTTGCTTGGATTTTACCGCAGCGAGGACGGTACTCACGGCAGCGGTGGCGACTTTATTGGCGGCGGGAGGCATGGCGATGGCAATTCCCCCAGCGCGACTGACGGTTTCCTGAATTTCTTGGGGATCAGCCGATTTTAAGTCCATCATTTCTACACCTACCCCAGTTTTGGTGATGCCTCGGGCAATGGCTTGGGACAGGCGATCGCTATAGCCGTAATCGGACACGTAAAAGACGACGACAGAGGTTTCGGCTTTTGCCTGGGCTTTACTCCAGCGCCGATACCGATCCACCCATTCGCCAACATGATGCAATAATAGAGGACCATGACCCGTGGCGACGGTGGTGATGTCTCCTAGTTTATCCATCCGTTTCAGGGCGGAGAGAACGGAACGGGCATTGGGTGCCATTAAGCAGTCGTAGTAGAAACGGAAGTCGGCTTCTATGGCATTAATGTCTTCGTCGTAGGTGCTGTCGGAACAGTAATGCATCCCGAAGGCATCACAAGTAAACATGACTTGGGTTCCAGCATCGTAGCTGAAGATGGTGTCGGGCCAATGCAGGTTGGGGGCATTGACAAATTGCAAGATATGCCCTTTGCCTAAGTCCAGTTGGTCACCGTTTTTGACAATTTGCCGTTTGAAGGGGTGATGCACCAAGTCTTCTAGGAATTGAATCGCCACTTTTGACCCGACAACGGTAATCTCTGGTGCGAGTTGGACAATATCCTTCACCAAGCCACTGTGATCGGGTTCCGTGTGGCTAATAATCAGATAATCAATCTGGCTGGGGTCAATCAACCCCTTGAGGGTATCTAAGTAAAGTTCACGAAACTTTTCATGGGAGGTATCCACCAGGGCAATTTTCTCACCCCGAATCAGGAACGAGTTATAGGTGGTGCCGTTTTGCAGCCCAAACTCAATATCGAAGCGATCGCGATCCCAGTCTAGGGAACGGATCGCCGTTGTATCTGGCGCGATTTCCCCCGTCTGCATCGTTAAGCGCTTCTGGGTGCGATCGGTGAGTACGACCATGGATGTTGACTCCTGTATCAGCAACGTTTATTAAAACGATTTATATTTTCTTCATTTTTACACGATCAACCCCAGGGGCTTTATTAGAAATCCTTATAGGTTCTGAGTATAAATACCCAAGACTACTTTTGAGTGAGTGGGACTAACCGCACCGAATCGTCATCATAGAGGATAGGTAAAGTGGAGACAATTCTGCTTGTATTGATACTCGTACTGACCGAAAATTCTATGAACCAGCCTGAAGAAACCTTTGAATTGCGTTTGCATCCACGGGCGACTGAGACAATATCACTCAAGATTCCTACAGACACAGTGGAGTCACTTAAAAAAGTAGCGGCTAGTCGAGATATGTCATTGGATGCTCTATTAAAGTTTTATATGGGTCAAGGATTACGATATGATTTAGCTAAAATTTTTGACTCAAAACTATCACATTAAATCATTTATATCAAGCCCCCACTCGTACACGAGCCGCTTTGAGAGTTACTCGATTTCGTAACGCTTGGTATAACTCTATCTCCTCGGATTCATGCCAAAATAGAACAACTAAACCATATCGCTGTTTATAGTCAAATCCTGTCGGGAATCTTTGCTGACAACCGACAACAAAATGAATAACTGGTTCGGTTTCACCATCAGGTATTTTTAGTTTCGGTTTTCTTGACCACTTTATCCTTCTAACTTGCAGTGTTGACCACTGAACGTCAGTTTTGGGAGGTCGTAGTTTTATTTCCTTGCCAGGAGGAAGAACATCAACATCTTGTGCGGCATTTTTAGCTCGATATATTTCCACCTCTTCAGTCGTTAGTCCATGCAATGCCTCTATCCACATTGTATTGGCAAGATACTCTTTTCGACTGGATTGAACTGGAGGGTCATAAGCAAGTGCAACCGTGATACCTCTCTTTCCTTTGGTGGAAAGAAACACTTGAGGAACAGCTACACGATAGATGTGAAGTTTATCTAACTCAACTTCATCCATCGCAATTAAACGAACTTGATTTTTTTTCGAC
Organism: Coleofasciculus sp. C1-SOL-03; assembly: GCF_040220555.1. Taxonomy (NCBI): domain Bacteria; kingdom Bacillati; phylum Cyanobacteriota; class Cyanophyceae; order Coleofasciculales; family Coleofasciculaceae; genus Coleofasciculus; species Coleofasciculus sp. C1-SOL-03. The sequence continues at coordinate 52,113 of NZ_JAVJUO010000144.1, read as the reverse complement.
CAAGTTAAGTCGTCTACTGAACATATACCGTAACCCACTAAACGAAGTGTTTCTTTCTCATCCTCTAACCAATCTGGAGGACATGGAGGGGCTATAGTTGCGCTACCCACCAACGCACGAATTAAATTCGCAGATGGTCTTTGCTCAAGAGTTGCCTTTAAGCTAACAGCAGCAATGGCAGCAGCATGAGCAACATGGGGACAGGCAAAAGAAGTGCCATTTCTTGCGGTAATAAATCGTCCATTGCTTTCTCTTTGAAGGGTTGGCTCTCCTAAAAAGATGAAAGACCGACTCCAACGGGGACTACCTCCAGCCGTTGTCTGAATTGCCCAATTACCTCCATAGGCAACAACTTCAGGTTTAACTGCAAAGTTGGTGACTCCATAAACAAGCCCCGAACCAGTTCTCTCGCTAATTCATCGAGTTTCTCTGCCCACTGAAACTGCCTTTCTAGACGGTAGATTTCATCTCTTGAGGCAATTGAAAGGTTAAATATTGAACACTGCCTTTCATGAACAAAGTATCGAATAGCCTCTTCGATAATCAACTCTGCACGGCGGTTGGCTGGGATATCAACTTCTTCTGAAATACGATTATGGCATAGCACTTTCGCACTACAAATCCTAACTCTAGGTTGCCATTGGTGACTTTCGATACACTTGGCAATATCACCGTAGACAACTAAACCTGCAACCGAGGTTCCATGACCATTCAAGTCAGTTGTCGTGTTTTCTCCAGTATCAAAATCTCGCTCTTCAATCACCCAATTTACCAGCAATGGATGTCCTGATATCACACCACTATCTACTATACAGACAAGAGGGTCGTCATCCAAAGGAATTGGGACAGGATCAGGAAGTGTAATCTCATCAAAGATTTGCGAGTAAGCTTGTGACAATTTAGGAGGAAGATCAACACGAGCAACCCAATCCAACTCGAGCAGAGCTTCAGCTAATTGTCTGGAACCATAAACTTTAATTAGGAGTAAACTGGATGTGCGTACTTCCTCTGTTAATGCACCGCCATACTTAGCACACATTGAGCGTATATCCTTTAGCACTTGGCGAGCAGCTGAGGAATCTCCAGGATGCCAAAGATCAACATCTACATAGAATGACTCAACATCAGGAAATCCCTCTTCACGAAGACGCACTCCAATTCTTTCATCTCGCGATACAGAACGCACGGCTTGTAGAGCGTCACAAAAATTCTGCCTCATACTTAAAGGCAAAACTTCAATATTATTAGCTTCTGTTCTATAGAGTCGAATTTCTTCTTGTAAATGCTGACGAGACGTTTCAGTAGGAAATTGAACAAGAAACCGATATCGATCTTGGTTTCCCACCTTATCTTTATATTCGCTAACAACCCAAGCTCTAAAACGCTGCTCAAAAATATCTCGCAGATCAAGATTGACACTACTGAACTCTAAAACCAAAAGTGTGGAAGGCTCTATTCCACAACCTTGACGAACTTGAGATATTTGTTGAACTGCCTCAGTTATATCTTGAGAAACGTCTTGAGCATGTTGATGAAAGTCTTCTGGTATGGGAGGTTTTGGTCTGGGAAACTTAGGGTTTGGTCGCCGCCTCTCGGGTTGACGTTTTACATCCCGAACAAACTCAATGTGCAAATACTGACCCGAACCCGGTTGAAGTGTTGGCATAATTTCTTAATCTTTATCAATTGTTGCCATAGGACTGTTATATGCTTTTTCTAGGATAGTCTTACGATAAGAATATCGAGAGACAGCTTCTGCCACATCTTCCTGGGTGATTTGCCGAGTACCCTGAATAGCACATGACTTACGGATATCGAGACAAACTCGCTCGGCGTCTGCATAAGTTGAGTTGGAGAGATGACTCACAATTTCATTGACTTGTGACGCTTTAAATTTGAGAGGGGCTAGTCTTTTTTTGACCAACTGCTTAAGCTGCTCATTCGTCGGTTTCTCGAAACGAATTATATCATCAAACCTTCTCCAAACGGCTGGATCTAAAGCCTGCTCAAAGTTTGTTGCCGCAATAACCAGTGATCTGCCACTGAAGTTATCCACAATTTGCAGATATGAATTAACAACTCGCTTAATCTCACTATGCTCTGTCGGATCGTCCCGCGAACGACCTATAGCGTCAAACTCATCAAAAAACATCACCCACTGTCCTCTTTGAGCATAGTCAAAGACTCTGCGGAGATTAGCAGCCGTTTCACCTAGCAGTGATGAAACAACCGCATCAAAGCGAACATACAACAGAGGCAGTCCTAATTCTGCGGCAATGGCTTCGGCTGCTGCTGTTTTACCACATCCAGATGGACCACAAAACAAAACCCGTCGCACTGGGAGCAAGCCATTCGCCTCTAGCACTTCCCATTCCCGAAATTCACGCATAAGCCTCTCAATAGAATGCCGGATCTCTTGGCTCAAAATCAGATCATCCAGATAACGGCTCGTCCACTTTGGCTCCAGTAACCCGACTCCCTTGTCAGCATCTCGCGGAATAGGTTCAAACGGTGTCAGATTAGACGGTTGTCCTTGTTCTATATACCCGTTCCCATTCTTCAGTATTCGTTCTAGCTCGTTTGCCAAAACAATATGATGCTTCTTTCTCTCCTGTTCAATAATTTCTGCCGCCGCCTCACGGAAAGCTCGGTCATCACGCTTTTGGTAGCTCTGTAGGAGTTTTTTTAACAGATCTGCTCTTGCCATTGTTCTCTTTATACGCTACCTAAGCGTCGTTAACCTAATAGGAAAAACATAGTTTGCACTATCCTCAACTGTATTTAGGATTTAACTGGAGTTGAGATAGGCTATGGCTTTACTGAATTAGTTCAATTGTACTATACTAAGACTACCAAAACTATTAAGATTTGATGATCAACAGGACGATTATATCCTTTGGCTCAACTGTAGATAGGCTATCATCTTTACGTGCGATCGCCTGATGGACTATTATCACATTTTTACAACGCCTGTATTGCACCCAAGCAGAACATTAATACTATACTTCAAGTCAATTCGTCGCAGATAGAATCAAAGCAAAATTTCCTATCTGAGTAAATAACATGACCAAACTAACTCTAGAAATTCCCGATAACATTGCCGAAGCGTTGCGAGTACCACCAACCAAACGCCTTCCCCGTCTGCGTCAGGAACTTGCTATCCGCTTATACCAAAAGGGAATACTATCCTTCGCTAAAGCCCGAGAACTTGCAGAAATGACTAAATGGCAATTTCACGAGTTGTTTATGATCTAAAAGAATTAGAAGCAGACCTGGAAACACTGGAGTATTTGGGTTGAAGCCCATTAAGCTGATGTGGATTTAAATTGGGTATTCCCTATTCCCTGTTACACACCGAGCGAAGCCGAGGTGTTCCCTGTTCCCTTTGTAGAATTTAATGATGCCAACCTCAATACTGAACAGCTTACTGAAAAGAGCGATCGCGCCTCTACCTAAAGTTATAAACACACCCAATCCAATCATCCTCTTAAGTTAGAGGCATATAGGATTGTATTTTTGCTAAAAGATACCCAATACATCAAAATCTTAGAGGATTGGGTTCTATGAAAAACACTATACTTTATTCTGTCCAACACCTTAAACCAATATTTTCCTGGCTATCTGTGGGACTCTTTGCCAGTGCTGTTGGTGGAAGTATTGCCCCACCTGCAAAGGCACAGAACTACTCAGATATCCAAGGTCATTGGGCGCAACAGTGTATTCAAGGACTGACTCAACAAGGAGTAGTCAGTGGTTATCCGGATCAAACCTTTCGACCCGATAATGTGATTACTCGCGCTGAATATGCGGCGATGATCGACCAGGCATTTCCGAATACCTCCTTAGAACGAAATGCGATTAATTTTAAAGATGTCTCAGCCTCCTATTGGGGTCAAGATGCGATTCAAAATACCTATCGCAAAGGATTTCTCTCTGGATATCCGGGTCAAGTCTTTAAACCCAATGATTTGATTCAACGGGTAGAAGCCTTTGTCGCCCTCGCCAGTGGGTTAGATTATGAGAGTCCGGCTTCCCCGGAATCCTTGCTTAACGCCACATATACGGATGCCCAAGAGATTCCTGAATACGCCGAAGGGAAAATTGCCGCCGCCACTAAAAAAGAGATTCTTATCAGTCCTCCCAAGCCAAATGTGCGACTGATGGGACCTACTGATCCGGCGACACGGGCGCAAGTTGCTGCCGCATTATGTCAAGTTAAAAATGTGTCCGGTGTCCCCAATCGTTACGTCGTGAATGCCCAGCAACCCGAAGACAATTCTCCTATCGCCCTCAGCCAAACCTGCACCAATGAGGCGGTGGGTTATACAGTCAATTATCCCCAAGGTTGGGTGACAAATTCGGGATCGGTGGTGGAACAGTGTAAGGTTTTTGATCCAGAATCAATTTCATTACCTGAACAATCTGAAAGTTTCGATGAAGCTGTGCATATCCGAGTTGATCGGGTTCCCTTTGAACGGGTAGCGAGTACGGATAACCAGTCGAGTCAAGAACTTTCTCGCCGTCAGACGACTATTGATGGGTATCAAGCGGTAGTTGTTGAAAATAAAGCTACAGGGATAGGATTAATCCCTGAGGGAGTTCGGTCTTATTTATACTTCGTCGATCTCGATGGGCAAACTCTGATTGGAACAACCTATGATATGCAAGGTCAACGCTATCAACGCAATAAACAAGTATTAGACCAGATGATGAATAGCCTGAGTTTTAACCGTTAAAGTTTCTTCGGTAACTCGCTATCCACTTCAGGAAAATAGCGGCGGATTACGGAACAATCAAATTTTGACAGGATAGACGAGGCGGGTTCACGTTCCAGTAGGAATTCAAACGCCGCCTCGACTAATTGTTCAGGTGAAACTTTACCTTGTGACCATTGGTTATAGTCGGATTGACTGAGGGTGACATCGTAGTTATACTCGCGATCATTTTCTAGTTTCACTTGATAAGACCAGCCGTTGTCACGTTCAGTTGCGGATTGGATGGTGATGTTAGCCATATCTACCGTTTGTCTGGTGTGCTTTGGTGTTGGATGATCAGCAGGACAACCCAACAGTAGCTAGACTATCATCCCTGGATGCGATCTATCTGTAGTGGACTGACACAGCTAAAATCGTGGAATAGATTTGACGTTTAAACCGGGCGCAAGCCTTGCGCCCCTACAATTCTAATCCACCAAATAAGGTGTATCACGCCGCCATCGTGTGTTAGCGGAGCGTAACGCACCGCATAATAAGTTAGTCCCAACTAAATATGCCACTCGGCTAACTCTTCCAAGGTGAGGTTTAGTAAATCACACAATATTTTCATTTGTGCAGGATATAGCTTGGGAATATGCCTGCCAGCTTCCCAGTTTTGCACCGTTGTTATCGTTACATCTAATTCATGAGCCAGTTGCCGTTGCGTCAAATTTAACGATTCTCGTCGTTGTTTCAGCTTTTCTCCCAAATTAGCCATTGCTACCTGATACATAAACCACTTAACTCAGTTGACTTGGTTAAGTTTTCCATTTAAGATGAAGGCATAGTTTCAAACAGTCAGAAAGCCAGTGCATCCCGGCTACCAACCTCTTAGCACTGGCTCTGACTCCAATTTCAGATGGAGACAAGTCAATTATGCCTTATAAAGAACGCCTTTATCCTTGGGTGCTGGTTCGCCTGCTACCCAAAATGCAAGGAGTCACTGTAGCACAGTATCGTAGCCGTTCCGATGCTGACGGTCATTTGTGCATACTCCGTCGTCTGATGCCGAATGCCCAATTTGTGGTGATGTTTAATCCTGGCTTACCACCAGAGTATCAGCCGAACTCGCGCTAGTGGTGTGACACAGCTTAAATCGTGGAATAGATTTTACGGTTAAATCGGGCGCACGTCGGTACGTAAAAGGGCGCACGGAGGGTGCGCCCCTACAATTTCTGAATGTAAGCGTCATCTATTAAATTAGATGTGTCACGCCAGTAGGATACAATTCAATTCTTCACTCATGGCAACATCTTCTTGGAAACCTAAAGGTACATCTCTCCCCTCAACCATAATTATCCGGTTGGGCAAGTTTGTCTGGACGACAATGTGGCAGATTATGATGTCCAAACTAGCACCGCCCAGCAAAAAGGGAGAATACATTCGCCCAGAGAGTCAGTTTAGACAGGCGATTGGTACAGACGCCGGAAATCCCTATCCACCCGCCCCAGGGCGCTATACTCTGTTTGTCGGACTCGGATGTCCTTGGGCGCATCGGACGCTGGTTGTTAGGGCGCTGAAGGGATTGGATGAGGTGATTGGAGTATCGATTGTATCGCCGTCTTCAGATCAGGGAATCTGGGTGTTTGAGAAACCCGAAGAGGGCTGTCACACGTTGCCGGAATTATACCAGTTAGCCCAATCCGGTTACAGTGGGCGTTCCACGGTTCCCGTATTGTGGGATAACCAGACGAAGACAATTGTTAATAATGAGAGTGCCGAGATTATCGTCATGCTCAACTCTCAGTTTAATCAGTTCGCGAAGAATGCTGCACTGGACTTGTATCCAGAGGATCTGAAGTCCGCGATCGCTGAGTGGAATGATAAAATTTACCATACGGTGAATAATGGGGTATATCGCTGCGGTTTTGCCCAATCTCAAGAGGCTTATGATCAAGCCTGTGATGAATTGTTTACGACACTCAATGAAATTGATGCGGTGTTAGAGACGAATCGCTATTTATGTGGGGATAGAGTGACGTTGGCAGATGTGCGTCTATTTACAACCCTATTCCGCTTTGATATTGTGTATTACGGACTCTTTAAGTGCAATCGTCGCCGGATTAAAGACTATCAAAACCTAGGCGCTTACCTGCGCGATTTGTATCAGCTTCCGGGCGTTGCCGATACCTGTGATTTGGAGAGTGTTAAGCGAGATTATTACGGCAATCTGTTTCCGCTGAATCCTGGCGGAATTATCCCCAGTGGTCCCGATGTATCCAACCTAATGGAATCCCATAATCGAGAAACGGTGGGTAAAGTCTCAGCGAGCAGCTCAATCAACTAATTTAGGGGCTGCTGTAGGGAGTTTTATGGTAAGGGGAGGAAATAGGGAACAGTCAACAGGCAACAGTTTCAACCCACTGTTGGGGGAATCTCATCCCTACGGTGAATCTTCCCACTCTGGTGTTAAACGCCGATAGTTATAATCACTTGCCCCTGGATGACAACTGATGCACCCAGCCGCTGTCAATGTCGGAGGTAGATCAACACGCGGATGAAGTGCTTTAAAATACCGTGATTCAGTCACGCGAAAGGGTGTTTGCTCATCTTCGGCTAAAGGACGAGAAAAGGTGCGTAAATAATTCCAGACAATAAAGATAAACGGGCGCGGAATCTGCTCTAACCGTTGTCCATAATGCTGTTCGGGTTCTAATAGCAGAGTTTCCCAGGTTTGAGTTGGCATGACTTCGGGGGGTAAAGCAACATGACAACTGCCACAGTTTTCCAGGTACAGTTTTAATCCAGTTTGATAGCGCTCTGGAATGGGGTCAATGGTGCCAATCGCCACCAGTGTTGCTGAATTCGGGGGTTTGGGTGTTTCTGCGGCTCTTAAAACCCCTGCCATACCGCCGCCGAGGAGGATACTCCACACCAGTACAAGTACAAATAAAACAGCTTGCGATCGCAGATTTTTATGTTGCCGAATTTTTAACCCCACAGGCTTTACCCTAACTCGAACACCGGACGTTTTTATTGAACATTGGGAGATCCCCCCAAACCCCCCTTCAAAAGGGGGGCTTAAGCCTCAGCTTTGACCCTCCAAAAATGTATCAGGGTCAATTCCCGATTCCCGCAGTCGCTGAAGTAATGATTCTAACCTAGTTTCTGCTTCCTCAGCCCTAGATTCAGCCTCCTCAGCTCGCTGTCGCTCTTGTTCCGCCTCAGTCAGAATCCAGTTGCCCTCTGCATCATGCCAACGTAAGGAATCCGTAAAATCTGTTCATATTCCCTTGAGGGAAAAATCGTAGGGGCGGGTTTAGGGACTTAATTCAGATATCCATCAATAAATGTTCAACAAAACCCGCCCTCCCTCACCGATAAATGAGCAACACAACCCGCCCTTCGTCGTAACCGAGATAATTTTGTAGCAAGCTTTTATGACAATTTGCCACGAGTTCCTCTTACGGAATTGCCACAGAACGCAATAACTGTTCAACAATCGGCTTCGCCTGTCGTCCCCCTGCTGCCATGAGACGATGAGACAGAACATGAGGTGCCAGCATTTTCACATCATCGGGAATTGCGTAATTTCGCCCGTCCAAAAATGCGAATGCTTGCGCCGCCCGTTGTAATGCCACAGTCCCTCGGGGACTGACTCCCAATACCACATCTTCCGCCTCACGAGATGCCCGTACTAAGTCGAGAATATATTGCTGTAACTCCCGTTCAACTTGCACCTGTTGACAAAGACGCTGTAACTCCAAAACATCCTCAGTTGAAATACAGGGTTTAAGTTCCGAAAGCACCATCCCCCCCTGATGCAGTTGCAGCATTTGCAGTTCTTCCTCAGGCGTCGGATAGCCTAGGGATAAGGATAGGGTGAACCGGTCCATTTGCGCCTCTGGTAAGGGAAACGTCCCATGATACTCAATCGGATTTTGAGTAGCAATCACAAAAAAGGGTTGGGGAACGTTACGAGATTTCCCATCTACAGTCACTTGCCGTTCTTCCATCACTTCCAGTAAAGCCGACTGCGTGCGTGGGGTTGCCCGGTTAATTTCATCCGTCAGTAGAATATTGGCAAAGACTGGACCGGCGAGAAATTCAAATTCACGGCTACTGGGATTCCAGATATTCGTCCCGGTGATGTCCGCCGGTAAAAGGTCAGGTGTACATTGAATTCGCTGGAATTGTCCATTAATGGAACGTGCCAAGGATTTTGCCAGCAGGGTTTTACCGACTCCAGGCACATCCTCTAACAAAGCATGACCGCCTGAGAGCAAAGCAACCAGGACTAAACGAATGGCATCAGCTTTACCCACAATCGTCTGAGCCAGATTTTCTTTGAGTTGCTCAATCCGTTCTCTCATTACCCTTCCCCATTCCTTATTACTGGGTCTCAAAAAAAGTTCTCGCTGCCGCACAGTCAGCCTGGATTTGCCTCCTCAGGTCATCTAGGGACGCAAACTTTTGTTCGGGTCGCAAAAACTGCTCTAGGCTCACCGTTATGGTCTGTCCGTATAAATCACCAGACCAATTTAGCAGGTGAATCTCAACTGTCAAGCAGGTTCCCTTGACGGTAGGACGTTCTCCAATATTCATTACACCCCATTGCTCCGACAATGAGGGACTATTGACGCGCACACAGTAAACCCCGTTGCGGGGTAAAAACTTGTCGGGAAACCATTCCAGATTGGCAGTGGGAAATCCGATAGTTCTGCCTAATTGCTGCCCTTTGACAACTTGACCCATAATGCTGTAAGGACGACCCAATAAGCGATTAGCTTTGAGGATATCTCCTTGCTCTAAGGATTGGCGAATTTGGGAACTACTGATCCGTTCCCCTTGACAGGTTTGGATGGTCACAATACTAACTTGAACCTGGTATGTAGCTGCGATCGCCTGCAAGTCCTTCGCGGTTCCCGTCCGGCGATATCCGAAGCGAAAATCCTCTCCGATACTGACATGAGTGACTCGCAATTGCTCAATTAATATCTTGTCCACGAATTGTTCTGGACTTAATGCCGCCAGTTCTCGATCAAAGGGCAGCAGTACCAGTTGTTCAATGCCTAAGCGCTTTAACTGGTCTACTTTTTCCGGCTTGGGTGTCAATAGCTTCCAGGGTTGACCGGAAAAAAATTCACGGGGATGGGGATAAAAGGTTGCCAACGTCGGGTAAATATGCTTACCTTCCCGATTAACCCTCTCTTGAGGATTTATCGGCTCAGACGGATTGGGTAAAAGGGTAGAGTGCTGCAAAATAGGCTGAATTACCTGTTGATGCCCTCGGTGAATGCCGTCAAAGTTTCCTAGGGCAACAGCAGTTGGTGTTAAAGCAGTGGCAAGAGAAGAAGTAACCCACACGCTTTACATTTTTACACATTCTCGCAGTCGTGGCTAGATCTTGACCGACTCTTTGGCGGCGAGTTAGCTCCCCGACGGCTTAAACACATTGAGGATCGGCTAGCCAACAGACGCTTTTGCCTCTTGTTGCAGGGAGACTGGCTCGGAGACAGCCGACTCCACCAAAGAAATGGACAAACCCTCACGAGCCATAACGGTATTGCGAAAGTGTTGAATGGCTTCTTCGCCAATTCGATCCAAGAAATCATCGTTGTGTAAGGGGTCGTGGTGAAAAATAACCAATGTTTTCACGTTAGCGGCTTTGGCTAACTTAATGCCTTCTTGCCAAGTCGAATGCCCCCACCCCACTTTGCTCGTTGCCGGAGAATAGTATTCGGTATCTGTGTAAGTGGCGTCGTAAATCAGCACATCCACATCCTGAATCAGTTTTAAGATATTTTGATCTAAACCACTCTCTCGATGTTCAGTATCGGTGATGTAGGCGGCTGAATGTCCCCGCCAATTCACTCTATATCCCACTGCTTCACCAGGATGGTTGAGCAAGGTATTTGCGACGGTAATCTCGCCAATCTCAACGCTTTCGCCAATCTCTAGGTCATAGAACTGCAAATCAGCTTGCATGACTTGTAACGGGACAGGAAAATTGGGGTGGAGCATCTGGTCAGTGAGGCGTTGCTTAATCGTAGTACCATTCGGCGCGATCGCTCCATAGATACGGAAACGATTACTTTTGATAAACGCCGGCACAAAGAAGGGAAACCCTTGAATATGATCCCAGTGGGAGTGGGTAAAAAACAGATGAGCCTCCACTGGCATTTGTGACAACATGGACTGTCCCAACACCCGCAAACCCGTACCCCCATCAAAAATTAATCGTTCTTTACCCACGCGCATTTCCACACAAGGGGTATTCCCGCCATAGCGAACCGTTTCCGGACCTGGACAGGCAATACTTCCTCTAACGCCCCAAAAGTGAATTGTGAATCCGTTGTGCTGACTAGACATAATTTTTCCTTGCAGGCTTTTTCAGGCAGTCCATTGGTAATATTTAATCAGGTTGATGAGGAGTCTTTTGCATCCAATTCCCACCGTCTTAACATCTCCACCGACCTGGAGTAATCATCAACACATCCTTGCTAACGGTAGGCAACCCCACAAAACTCCCGGCGGGATTTAAATAGAATAGTCATCTGGCAGAAGGCTATAAGGAACATAATGTAGCTGCTTTTAAGGAGCTTGTTAACTGGTTAGTATTTGAAGCCGCGCTGCACTAGCTACTATATCTGATGCTAGTTCCTTACGGATTAGCATCACAGTTGGAGACGCTCTACCTCATGTTATACCTACTGTTTTCCACAGCCTAACAAGTTTGGTTAAACTCTGTCTGGCATTTGCGGCAACACCAATATGTGATTTTGATCACTTTTTAGCTCACATTGAGCGTTGAATAAATTGTTTGAGATCAATTGAGATGGGTTGGTCATGGAACAATCCTATAGGGGCGAGCTAAAATTAGCTTACCTTATCAATCAATTTTAACGGCTGAATAGGTGGGGCGGGTGAGCGTGGGGTTTCCGGCGAAGAAAGCTAAAATTTAAGAAATGTTGCTGACGTTGAGAAAAGATAATGGAACCCAAGGTCGAAATTTATACTTGGAGCCGCTGCCCCTACTGTATGCGAGCAAAAGGGCTGCTCAATGAAAAGGGCATTGAGTTTACCGAATATTGTATCGATGGCGATGAACAGGCACGAGAGCAAATGACACAACGAGCCAATGGACGCCGTTCTCTGCCACAAATTTTTATCAATGACCACCATATTGGGGGTTGCGACGACCTGTATGGGTTAGAACTACAAGGTGAACTAGATACCTTACTGCAAGACGGAGCAGGGGCGAGTCATTGATCATTGGTGTCAACTTGCCAAAAGCAGGGGGAGCATGTAGAGACGCGCCATGGCGCGTCTGGGAGATGAGGAAAGGATTCCCCAATCCCCAAAATGGTACTATTAGCCGCAACCTGTTATTAATCACCGAGGTAGGATTCCAGCGTGAAATTTGCGTTTATCATTGACCCGCTCTCAAAGCTCAATCCCAGTCATGATACGAGCGTGGCACTCATGGAAGCCGCCCAAGCCTTGGGTCATGACGTTTGGGTTACTCAGGCTCAAAAGCTAACGGTTGTCAATAATCAAGCATGGGCAAATCTAGAGAAGGTGCAGCTAATCCCAGCCGAACTGGTTGAGGGACGTTGGGTTGTTAGCGAACGCTGGTACGCGATCTCGGATACGGCGTCCTTTCCTTTAGAGGATATGGATGTCGTTTTTATGCGAACTGACCCCCCCGTGACTATTCCCTACCTCTATGCAACCTATATTCTTGACTACATTAACCCGAAAAAGACTCAGGTCATCAATACGCCGACGGGGTTGCGACGGGCAAATGAGAAAATGTACGCCCTTCAGTTTCAGGAGGTGATTCCGGAAACTATTGTTAGCCAGGATAAGTTGACCATCCAGAAATTCGTCGAAAAACAAGGATCAGCCGTGCTTAAACCCTTAGGAGGTAAAGCTGGGGAAGGGATTCTGTTTTTAGAAGCAGGCGATCGCAACTTTAATTCCCTGGTAGAAGTTAGCACTAAATGGGGATATGAACCCGTCATGGTGCAAACCTATCTTCCGGCTGCCAAAGCGGGAGATAAGCGAATCATCCTTCTCAATGGTGACCCGATGGGGGCAGTTAATCGCATTCCCACGGGCAGCGAATTTCGCGGCAATATGGCGGTTGGGGGTCGAGTGGCGGCGACAGAAATTACAGCGCAAGAGCAAAAAATTTGTGCGTTGCTCAAGCCCCAGTTGCAACAAGATGGCTTGTATTTTGTGGGAATTGATGTGATTGGTGGCTATCTCACCGAGGTGAATGTTACCAGTCCCACAGGTATCCGCGAGATTGACCAACTTAATGGTACGTGCTTAGGCAAAGACGTGATTGCCTGGGTTGAACAAACAAAACTAGCTGATGAGTTATGAATTAAAATTTTTTCTCGCCTGTTCCCTGTTCCCTGTTCCCTAAAAGACAAATGACAAATCACATTGGAGTTGCTGTAATCGGTACCGGATTTGGACAGAAAATTCATATCCCAGGTTTTCAGATTCACCCCCGCACAAAGGTGGTAGCGGTTTATAATCCTCACCTGGATAAAGCCAAGTCGGTAGCTGAATCTCATAATATTCCCCAAGCGAGCGATCGCCTAGAAGATATCCTGGCAATGCCCGATGTGCAAGCGGTGAGTATTTCTACCCCACCCTTTCTCCACTACGACATGGCGCAGCAGGTGTTGCAAGCCGGAAAACATCTGTTATTGGAAAAACCAATGACCCTCTGTGCCACCGAAACGCGAGATCTCTATCACCTCGCCCATAAGCAAGGGGTAGTGGCGATGCCAGATTTTGAATTTCGCTTTGTTCCCCCATGGCAACTCTTGGCAGAACAGTTAAAATCTGGCTTTGTTGGTCAAAAGCGTTTAATTAAAATTGACTGGTTAGTCTCCAGTCGTGCCAACCCACAACGGGCTTGGAACTGGTACGCCCAGAAAGAGAAGGGCGGCGGTGCATTAGGCGCTGTGGCGTCTCATTCGTTTGATTACATTAATTGGCTGTTTGGTTCGGTACGTCGGTTGTGCGCCCAACTGAATACAGCCATTCCTGAACGCCCTGATCCGAGTGAAGGGGGGAAACTAAAACCTGTGGACGCCGATGATACGGGGTTGTTGATGCTGGAATTAGCCGATGGTACACCTTGCCAACTTTGCATCAGTTCCGTTACTTATAATGGGCGGGGGCATTTTGTCGAAGTTTATGGCGATCGCGGCACCTTAGTTTTGGGCAGTTCCAACCAAAACGATTATGTCCATGGATTTCAGCTTTGGGCTGCCCCGGCTGGGGAATCGTTGGCAGAGGTGGACATTCCCAAACGACTGGCATTTCCCCAAGTTTACCCGGATGGGCGTTTAGCCCCCTTCATTCGGGTTGTGGATCAGTGGGTTCAAAGCATTGATGCGGGTAAAGCGATGATTCCTTCACTGGCAGAAGGAGTCTATTCCCAATTATTAATGGATTTAACTCATCAATCGCATCAACAGAACAGTTGGGTAGATGTGCCTAGTTTATCCAGTTTTTTAGCTTAGTGCCGTGGCACAGCTAATTTGATGGATTAGCCTCATACCCAGCAACTTTAGGGGCGCAAAGCCTTGCGCCCGATTGTTATAGCAGAAGGTAAAAGTAATGGTTATAATAGGGTGATATTCCGTAGCATTCGTTACATTTTCCCGGTTTTATCGTCACAAACAGAAATGAGTAATCATTTTACTTCGGAATCAAATTTCCCCAAGTAATTTGATAGCTTGAGAGAATAATTGAGGTGTTTTAATTTAATTGATGAGAAGAATAATTAGGTGTAAACATTCATTTAAAGTATGAGTAAAGATAACCCAAAAACTCTGTGAATCTTCCATGAAGACAAAAAATTACAAGCCCTTAAAAACCCATCCCCACTAGGGGTATATTCATGAAATCTTTATAGAGCAAGGAATTGAGGGTTATGCCCCATAGGGAAGGTCGATGGCAGCAAACTGAAGAACTTAGGAACTCGAGCCGCACTTCATGAGTCGAGTAATGTTAAGGTAAGAATGAAATGTCTTGATTTCCGTGCCTGTTGAGGTTGAAAAAAATTCACCCATGTCACAGCCTACTATGAATACGTGTTCCCAAATTCAATGCCCTTTTTGCGATGCCAATTCTGCTGAGGGCGGATGTATGCGATATAGCCATCCTACTCAATGTCATTTAACCTCGATGTTTGAGTTTGACTCGGATGGTAAGTGGTTATTTGCTACCGCCGAAAGTGAACTCCAAGAGATTCAAACTCTCAATAATCGCTTTATCAATAAAGACAAAGCAAGTCGAAAACAACTCCAGCAATTCAAGAAAAAGTCTTCTAGAAGCCTAGAGTTACCCATTCCACAGGCAATACCTCATCCCAGAACCGAAACACAGCTACAACTGGGAGGCTAAGTCATTGTTCATTGTTGATTGTTCATTGTTGATTGTTCGTTGGTGGCTGTTTGGAGATAGTTTAGTCTCTCAACAGCTTGACTCGAGTCTTGCTTTGGGCGAAGAAATGAGTTTGTATGCTCATGCCAGCGATGAGAAAGCGGCGTATTCATTCGATGTACTGTAAGCAGGAACACCGTTTTTTTGTGTTCCTGCTTTCCTAATTGATGGATTAGGCGACTGAGTTAACGCCTGAGCAATATTGACAGAATTAGTACAGTTCTTCTTCTTGGTGAGTGATGATGGTGCAGTCAGATTTAGGATAAGCTACACAGGTCAAAATATATCCAGCTTCAATCTGATCATCATCTAAGAAAGACTGGTCAGACTGATCGATTTCACCACTGACGAGTTTACCAGCACAGGTAGAACAGGCGCCAGCACGACAAGAATAGGGTAAATCCAGACCCTGCTCTTCCGCCACATCGAGAATGTACTCGTCATCAGGTACTTCAATAGTTGTATCCAAGCCTTCAGCTTCGTTCTTTAAGGTGACTTTGTAACTTGCCATTTGTGTTCCTCTCTATTACTCTGAAGCAGCAGAATCAATTGTGCCTTAGTATACTGACCAAGCTAGCATCAGCTAATTGGCAAACATTTTCTGCCTCACTTCTGATACTACGAAAAAAAGTTAAAAAGTTTAAACAGGATTAGGAATGAAAGTGTTAATTGAATATTAAATTAGTTATTCTTATAGGTACACCAACCCATTCGTATCCAGATAGGCGGGGTATTATTATCCCAGTCAATGACCGTCTTGACAAGGGTTTGCCTGGTTTTCTATTTACGCTATTGACGGATTCCAGCCTCGATTAATCAGTATTAGTTATATTTATAATTAAGTTCGATGATTTGTACTTACATACAAATGAACTCCCCCGCCTGCGGCGAGAACGGGGAAGTCTAGTACAAGAAGGCAGAAGTCCGAAGGCTCCAGGGCAGAAGGCTATGAGGCTTATGGTAAGAGCTTCCCAGACGTAGCATGCTACGTCTGGGAAGCTGGGGGAGATATTAAGCTGTTGGCGTTATTTCTGCCTTCTTGCACTAGAGTGGATCAATTTTTGCTGAGGATGTCACTCTACCCAATGCTTGGCACGTTCCACGGCTTTCTGCCAATCGATAAAATTATCCTGGGCAGGTTTTGCACCCTCTCCCGGTTCAAATGTCCGTTCGATGGCGGTTTGGTCAACGAGCTTATGGTAATCATCCCAGAAGCCAACGGCTAACCCTGCACCAAATGCCGCACCTTGCGCTGTCGCATCAAGAACGGCGGGGCGTTCCACGGGAATGTTGAGGACATCGGCTTGAAACTGCATTAAGAAGTTATTCTGAGACGCACCACCGTCTACTTTCAGGAGTTCGATGGGGGTGTCGCCATCTTTGTTCATGGCATCAACGACTTCTCGGACTTGATAGGCGATCGCTTCCAATACCGCCCTTACCATATGTTCCCGCTTGACACCACCTGTAATACCCAGAAATGCACCTCTGGCACTCATATCCCAGTGAGGGGCACCCAAACCACTGAGGGCGGGCACAAAATAGATGCCATTGGTATCTTCGACTTGACGGGCTAGGGGTTCAGTTTCGGCAGCCGACTCAATCAGTTGTAAACCATCTCGCAGCCACTGAATACAAGCCCCGGTGGTGAACATCGCCCCTTCTAGGGCAAAAGCCACATCCGTACCACTGCCATTTGCGGCATTTGTCCAGGCGACGGTGGAAAGGAGTCGATTGCCCGATCGCGTTACTTCTTTGCCCGTATAGGAAATGAGGAAGCAGCCTGTACCGTAAGTACATTTGAGCATACCCGGGCGATCGCAACCGTGGGCAAACAGTGCCGCTTGTTGGTCGCCGAAAATCGCCATAATCGGA
This sequence comes from Coleofasciculus sp. C1-SOL-03, assembly GCF_040220555.1. Taxonomy (NCBI): domain Bacteria; kingdom Bacillati; phylum Cyanobacteriota; class Cyanophyceae; order Coleofasciculales; family Coleofasciculaceae; genus Coleofasciculus; species Coleofasciculus sp. C1-SOL-03. The sequence continues at coordinate 35,068 of NZ_JAVJUO010000144.1, read as the reverse complement.
ATTTCTTCCCCTAACAAACTGGGTTCCGTTTTGCCAAACAGTCCCATACTGGGTTGAATTTGGGGCAAAATCTGAGCCGGAATGCCAAATAAATCCAGCAGACTGTGATCCCAATCCTGATTGGCGAGATTCATCAGCATGGTGCGGCTGGCATTACTGTGATCAGTAACGTGGACTTTACCTCCGGTGAGATTCCAGAGAATCCAGGTATCAATGGTGCCAGCTAAGACATTATCGAAATTCGTATCCGGTTTTTCCTGGCGCACCCAATTCAGCAGCCATTCTAATTTCGTGGCTGAGAAATAAGCATCCAGGACTAATCCTGTACGTTGTTGAATATCCGCATCACGCCCCTGTTGGCTTAACTCCCGACATCGCGCCGCCGTGCGTCGATCTTGCCAAACGATCGCATTATGCAACGGTTCCCCTGTGGTTTTATCCCAGAGTAAACAGGTTTCGCGCTGTACGGTTAAACCAATCGCCGCAATCTCTGAAGCTGACACCCCCTGATCCTGTAAGACTTGCTGCATACAGTCACGAGTATCCCGCCAAATTTCCTGGGGATCATGTTCCAACCAACCGGGTTGGGGGTAGTGTTGGGTGAATTCCTGATAAACTTGTCCCGCGATCGCACCTTGTTTGTCAAATAGAATCGCTCGGTTCCCTGTCGTACCGAGGTCAAGGGCGAGAACGTATTTAGCGTTAGTCGTCATCACACATTTATAAAGTTACAACTAAACCCTAAGTAGGGTTAAGTACAGATTTACCAGTTTATGCGGACACTCGGCTACTCTCTGTAGTCTTTCTTTGCGTTGTTATTTGTCATTTGTCATTTGTCATTTGTCATTCGTCATTTGTTAGGGAATAGGGAACAGGGAACAGGGAATAGGGAATAGGGAATAAGGTAATGGGCTATATAAATTTTGTCTCCCATCTCCCTCATCTCCCCTATCTCCCTCATCTCCCCTATCTCCCCCATCTCCCTCATCTCCCTCATCTCCCCCATCTCCCCCATCTCCCTCATCTCCCTCATCTCCCCCATCTCCCCCATCTTCCCCTACACCCCTACATAAGAAATGGGGTTTGGAGACCAAACCCCTACAACTCCTCTATCTTTCTTAATTCCGGAGAATCCCTAACCCCGCTTCGCGTTCAATATAATCGGCGAGGTTAATAAAATCATCGCGGGGGTAACAAATTCCGCCCACCAGTTTAAACGCTAACTCACTCCGGGCTTCTTCTGGATTTTCCAGTAAATGAATTCCCCAATAATACAGTTGATCGCTAGAACGAATACAAGCATATTTCGGATCAATACAGTGAAACTTTTTATCAATAGCTTTCACTTCATTATACGTATCTAAAAACGTATCTCTGAGCAACCGCAATCGCCGTTTAGAACCGGGATATTTAAAATTATTGACCAGCACAAATAAGTGAGCGTTTTGATTGAGTTCTCGGATTTCTTTTACCGTATCCTTAATCACTTGACCATGTTTGTTCAGTCCCAAGGGATTTAAGGTGGTGGGAATAATGCAATAGTCAAATTGACTCACCAACTCTTTCGGGTTCCGTTCTAAGGCAGGGGAGCAATCACAAACAACGACTTTACAATCCCGTGCTGCATCTTCATGCCATTCGCGCCAGTCATAGACCGCAATATAGGTACTCGCCCCCACTCCTCTCGGTCGGGGAACATCCACCCCATCGCCTAATAGCTTTTGCAAATTTTGTTCCGGATCTAAATCGACGAGTGCCACATTAAATCCTTCTAAAGCAAATGCACCGGCTAAATGCGCCGAAACTGTGGTTTTGCCAACGCCACCTTTGCAGGTAAAAACACCGACATAAATTTTACCCGGTTTCGGCGGTTCTGGCGGCGGTAATTCATCTTCATTGACCCAAAGAATTTTGGTATCTGCGGCAATTCCACATTGGATTTTAGCCTCTGACCCCCAGGAGCGGATTAAAGCATTGGCAGGCGCACCATAGCCTTTTGTGGTGATGAAAAAACCACAGTTAAAGTCTTGACCTGCTTTCGACTCTAAAAAGCCTAAAAATCGGAGAACTTGCGGTTTTTGAACATTGCTAATCAACCATTTCAGATGAACCGCACCAACTTGACCCTCTTTGCTAACCACTAAATCATACTCTGGTGGCTTCGGGTCGGGAGTGGTAACAGTCCACCCCTCGTTCTGAAAAATCGTTGCCACATGTTGCTCAAACTGAGCAAAGTCTCTCATATAAGGCGGCTTTCGAGATGATGACATAACTACAAGCAAGTAATAAGTAATAAGTAATAAGTCAAAAGGGGGATGTCAGAGCGAATAAAGTATTGTTTTTACTTACACACATCTTGTCCAATACGTCAACCCTTATTTTTGACCGACTCTCTGGACTATTGTAACTTTTATCACCAATTGCCCCACGTTGCGGGTGATTGGTCATTGAGCCTGATGTTACCCCACTCCCATCTCCCAGATGTACATGGCACGTCTCTACAACCCCATCTCCCCCATCTCTAGCCAAGAAGCGATACCGTTTAAAATTTAAGCCCATAGAGGGATGCATTTGTGCTAAACACCTCTAAAGTGGACTCAATTTAACTCGCCAGAGGGATGTACGTCAATTAATTTTTCTGTAAGTTGGAAAATGAAATACATACATATTGATGCTTTTCGAGGACTTATATATGAATCCGACAAATCCTTCTGACCGCCAAGCCAAGACAAAAGAGCAAATTAAATCCGAAACCTACGACAGAAACCTGGTTCCGGCGGAAACAGCCGCTCGTCATGAACGGGAAGGGGATAACTATAAGACAAAGATCACGGAACAGAACCAAACCAATCCTGATAGTATCAACACCACTGAGGGATATACCGTAGACAACGAAGGCTTGGTGAATAACTTTGCCGTTGAGCCGGAAATGTATGTCAACGAACCGGGTGACTTGCGCCAGAAAGAAGAACAAGAGACGGCTGAACGCCGCCAAGAACTGCAACAACTCGATGAAGAACGCCAAGGCGAGTTGACGATGGAAAAAGATGAGCGTGGTAGAGGTCCCGGTGCTGTCTAAGCTAGATTGGCGCAACTAATTACAATTAGAGTATATTAACCTAGATCCCCGACTTCTTGGAGAAGTCGGGGATCTCTGTAGGAAGATTTCTGATGATTAGTGGTTAAAACACTTAATCTACTTACAACCTGATCTAGCTACCTAAGAACCAGACTCTAAACGACGTTGCCACTCAGCATCAATTTGGTCTTTTCGTTGCAAATCTTGATCCAGTAAATCCTGTTCACTGGTATACACCAAATCCTCTTGCCCAATTACATTTTGCGCCGCAAACTGTTGGGCATACGCCAGCTTTTTCTGTAAATTGGCATCAGCTTGAGCCAGTGCTAATGCTTCCTGCTGTCGTTGCTGATTTCGGGCTGCGATTTCACTATTTTTCCGTTGAATCCAGAAATAACGAATCAAAGGAATCGCTAAAAAGCCAATCCCGTACCCCAGTAAAAACCAGTAAATTGAGGCGACAAACGCCACCAATCCCCCTATCTGGGCAGCAATTTCTCCGCTTTTTAATAGAGAACCCAGCATCAAAGCACCGACAATATTCACTCCGCCTAACCCAATTGCCAGTATCTTTTGTCCACTGGTAGCCGCACTAAAGCGCCAAGGCTGTTCTTGCAGATAAGAGGGAACAGGCTGACGCTGCTGCTGTTGTGCAGTTGTCTGTAAATCGGGGAAGTGATAGATAATTTCTCCATCGGGACTGACTTCCGGACGCCCCTGGAAACGGCTGAGAACGGGTAACATATAGTCCTCATACTCTCGTTGATAGCCTGTACCAATATCATCCAGATACGGAGCAATCTGTTCGGCTGTAACTGCACCGCCGGAATTGCGAATCACTGTACCGATTTCTTGCCAACGACGTTCTTCTAAATTCGCATTGGGATTGCCATCACCGAACAGGAATGAGAAAATTGCCTCCAGAAAATTCATCTGCTTACTCTCAGCAGAATCCCAGGAGGTGCGCCGTTGTCGATGGCGTTCGTAACTGGGGTCAAAAAACCAAAAGATGTCAGGTCCAATCCAGAAGTGGGGCATAAAAAACATGCCGCCGCCGCGATTAGAACCCCCGTTACCGCCGCCACCCGAATCACTATCGCTGCTGGAACTGATACTGATGACGATAATCGAAATGGCGAGAAAAATTAGGACAATTGAAAGTAAGAGGAGAAGCCCAAAGGAAATCCGAATCAGGTAGAATAAGACACGCCAAATTTTTGACCACCATTCCTGCAATCGTAATCGGAGGAATTTGTTTCGCAGGTTTGTCCGAAAGTTTTTGGGGAACAGGTAGGCAATTTCACCTGACTCGGCGACTTGTAAATGTCCACCTGCATTACTAGCTAGCGCCAGTAATCCGCGTTCGGCTAGATTGATATTCAATCCCGCCTGAGCCGCTACATCACCCACAGTGACGCGATAGCCAAGCTGCTCGACGCTATTCATTATTTTGGGATCGGGAGCCATAGCTGTTATTTGTAAAGATTTTTGTAGTCTCTATTCCAAGTATAGAAGTCTGGCTCAGGCTTGATAGGTACAGAAAGCCGAACTCGGATGCAAAAGGGTTTGAGGAATAGTAACTAGGGGCTGCTGAATAAGTGATGGGGTGTAGGGGTGTAGGGGTGTAGGGGTTTGGTATAAATGAATCAGGCGATCGCACCCCCCGTTACCCAAATGCGATCGCGCCTCCGTGCGTTTATTCGACCCATCATGCAGGAATTGGTCGAGCAAATAACCGTTAGCACTGTGAATTTCCACCCCATCAAATCCAGCCGCTAACGCATTTTTTGCCCCGTGGCGATATTGTTCCACAATTCCGGGAATTTCCTCAGTTTCCAACGCACGAGGGGTGACAAAGGGTTGCTCACCCGTGTGAGTGGACGCCATCCCTTCAGCCGCGATCGCACTTGAACGGGTGTGAATAAGTTAATATAGGCATTTGTCATTTGTCTTATGTCCTTTGTTATTGGCTGATATCTTGCACCTTTGTCAGTAAGCGCCGACATCTGAATGATGAGCTGAGGTAGGGCGGGTTTTGTACAACATTTATCGGTTAGTTCCACAGGTTAATCCCTAAACCCACGCTGGGGTAGGGCGGGTTTTGTACAACATTTATCGGTTAGTTCCACAGGTTAATCCCTAAACCCGCCCCTACTTGATCGTTTCTGGAACGAGTAGTCAAGTATTTTTTTAGGGAACAGGGAATAGGGAATTTAAAGTCCTAATTCATCAGACATTTCGTCTATTTTCAGGGAATTCTCAGAGTATCCGTTTAGGATAATCATAACGATGCACCTGGGATGGCGCATGATTGATCAGATAGGTCAACAGAGGAGAGACAACTGAATGAAACGCCAATTCCGTCCCCAAAATCTGAGAAAGCTATACAAGCTAACCCTATTCACACTGCTAGCGGTTGGTACAACATTACTCATTGCCGCCAATCCCGCCTTGGCGCAGGAATCAGCCACGGGTTCAGGATTCAATCCCCAAGCCTGGTTACGCAACGCCTTGCAGTGGATTCAAGATCTCGGTCCCGTTGGTGCGATCGCGTTTATCGTACTTTATATTATTGCCACCGTAGCATTCCTGCCCGGTTCCATCCTCACCCTAGGCGCTGGGGTTGTCTTTGGCGTCGTTTTGGGTTCTATCTATGTTTTCATTGGCGCCACCTTGGGAGCAACCGCCGCCTTCCTGGTAGGGCGGTATTTGGCGAGGGGTTGGGTGGCAAATAAAATTGCTGGGAACAAAAAATTTAAAGCGATTGACGATGCAGTGGGTGGGGAAGGATTTAAAATCGTTTTATTAACCCGACTGTCGCCTGTATTTCCTTTTAATTTATTAAACTACGCTTATGGATTAACCGGGGTTTCGTTGAAAGACTACTTTTTGGGTTCTGTGGGTATGATTCCCGGAACAATTATGTACGTTTATATTGGTTCTTTAGCGGGTAGTTTGGCGATGGTAGGGACGGAAGCGCAACCGACTAATCCGACAGTGCAATGGACAATTCGGATTATTGGATTTATCGCCACCGTCGCTGTCACCGTATATGTTACCAAAGTTGCTAAAAAAGCCTTAGATGAAAAAGTCTCGGATGATGTGGTTCTCGATGAAAGCGTTTCTGATTAGTTTTGAATGTTCCCGACGTGTCAGGGGGAGACCAGCGGATGCTTCGCTTTTTGTTCCACGGGGGGAGCAATAGGGGAATCAAAACTCAGTCAGGGCGGGTTTTGAACAAACCTTATCCTCAATAGCGAAACGAAAATCCATAAACCCGCCCCTACAAACCAGGTTCCCTCGAATGAAATGAAGGGTCAACACTCAACACTCAAAACTTACCAAATTAAGGAGTAACAAATGACATCAACATCTGAGAGAGTAATTGTCCCGCCAATGGATGAGTATAACCAGCAATTGGTTTCCCATGTTCATCCACCGGATTGGGTTAATCCCAAACCTGCCGATTGTTATGATCTGGTGGTCATTGGTGCAGGAACAGCGGGATTAGTTACCGCCGCTGGTGCCGCTGGGATGGATATTGGCTTAAAAGTTGCCTTAGTCGAACGCCATCTTATGGGTGGGGATTGTTTAAATGTGGGATGTGTGCCGTCTAAATGTATTATTCGCTCATCCCGTGTTGTTGCCCAAATGAAAGAAGCGGGAGATTTTGGAATTCGTCCTCCTGAACAGATTGATATTGATTTTCCCGCCGTCATGGAACGGATGCGGAAACTCCGCGCTGGAATTAGTCATCATGATTCAGCCCAACGCTTTAAACAAACCTATAATATTGATGTTTTCTTAGGAGAAGGGTCGTTTCAAGATTCTAATACAATTGCTGTTGGTGATAAAATTTTGCGGTTTAAAAAAGCAGTAATTACAACAGGGGCTAGGGCTGTACGCCCATCCATTGATGGCATAGAAGAGGCAGGATTTCTAACCAATGAAACCGTCTTTTCCTTAACCGAACGCCCCAAACGGCTGGCAGTCATTGGCGGGGGACCGATTGGCTGTGAATTGGCGCAGGCATTCCGTCGTTTAGGCTGTGAGGTGATTCTTTTCCATCGCCATTCTCATATTTTAAATAAAGAAGACGCGGATGCCGCCGAAATTGTGCAGCATAAGTTTGAAAAAGAAGGCATTCGCTTAGTCTTGGATTGCCAAATGAAACGGGCGGCGAAGATGGATGAAGGTAAGTTACTGCACTATACCTGTAATGGTCAGGATGAGTCGGTTATTGTTGATGAAATTTTAGTCGGTGCAGGGCGGGCGCCAAATATAGAAGGGTTGAATTTAGACGCTGTTGGCGTAGAGTATCACCGCAAAGGGATAAAAGTTAATGATTATCTACAAACAACGAATCCGAATATTTATGCGGCGGGTGATATTTGTATGAAATGGAAATTCACCCATGCAGCGGATGCAGCGGCGCGAATTGTGATTAAAAATACGTTGTTTTCTCCCTTTGGTTTAGGGCGGTCTAAACTCAGTGATTTAGTCATGCCTTGGGTAACCTATACTGACCCAGAAATTGCCCATGTCGGCATGTATGAAGATGAAGCTCAGGAAAAGGGAATGAAGGTGAGTACAATTAAGATACCATTTAATACGGTGGATCGTGCGATCGCGGATGGGGAAGAGGAGGGATTTGTGAAAATCCATCATCAGAAAGGCTCAGATAAAATTTTGGGGGCGACAATCGTGGCGCGTCATGCGGGGGAGATGATTAGTGAAGTGACAACGGCGATTGTGGGAAACGTGGGGTTGAGTAAGCTGAGTGGTGCGATTCATCCTTATCCGACGCAAGCCGAAGGGATTAAGAAAGCGGCTGATGCGTATCGGCGCACACTGTTGACACCCACTACAAAGCGCTTTTTAGGGTTACTCACTAAGTTTTCTTAAGAAAATTTGTAGTAAGCGCTTTAGCGCTGATGGCACTAAAGTGCCGACTACGAACGGAGATGAGGTTGTCTTTCGCTGTTTGTAGTAAGCGCTTTAGCGCTGATGGCACTAAAGTGCCGACTACGAACGAACGAGCAATCTGGATTCAACTGGATAGGATATGAAGATGTCTGTCACAATAACGGCGATCGCAATACATTGCCCAGGCTATACCCACTATACCCGTAAGCGAACCGGTGATTGCCGCACAAGCGCCCCAACCTGCCGGTCCTACCCAGTCAGACACTTCTTTGAGCAAGGCGGTACTCCCTCTAGCTACCCCATAAGCCGTTCCCGCCCCGACAAGAGTGACTAAACCCAATTCGGTTAGCATTCCCAAAAGGTCTTTGTGGGATAAATCCTCCTCAAAATAGATCTTCCAAATCGTGGTATACATCAAAATATCAGAAGCCGCCACGATGACTTGTTTCGGTATCTCCGCACAGGGAGTTGGTGCTGCACAAGCTGTTCCACCACCCGCTGCATATCCTGCGATCGCCCATAAGGTTTCTAATCGCTTCTTGCCTAGACTACTCAAAGACTATCTCCTGCAATGCTACTAGAGTCGAGGATTTTTTCTGTTATAGCCCAGAAAAGTTAAGCAAAGATTAACATTTTCTAAAGAATTACACAGATGGGCGTGTAGGGGCGGGTTTTACCGATAACATTTTGGCACAAACCCATAACTTGACTAAACCCGCCCTTTTCATGCGGAGGTGTAGGGGTTAAGTCAGGGCGGGTTTTGCATAAACGTTATCATCAATAGCGAAAAGAAAGTCCCTAAACCCGCCCCTACAAACCAGGTTTCCTCAAACGCAGCGAAGAGTCAAAACCTTCAATTTTCAAATAATCACCAACTTACCCACCACATGACCTTGTTCACTCTCCTGATGCGCCTTAGCCACAGCAGAAAGAGGATAGGTTTGGGCAATAATTGGGCGAATTTTCTGATCGTCAATCAGTTCTTTCAGAGACTTTAAATCCAATCCATTGGATTTAAGAACCACCACTTTCGCTTTTTTCCCCGGAATAAACGTCGTGACAAAACTCTCCAGGAAATTACCCGGATAGGGTTGAGTCGTAATATAGACACCATTGGATTGCAAACAGTCTTGACAATTCCAGAACGATTGATTGCCGACCACATCGAAAATAATATCGTACTTGGCGGTATCCTGAGTAAAATCCTGCTGAGTATAATCAATCACTCGATCAGCACCCAACTTTTCCACAAACTCCTTATTTTTACCACTACAAACCCCTGTTACCTGAGTTGCAAACGCCTTGGCAATTTGTACCGCCAAGCTACCCACACCACCCGACGCACCGTTAATCAGCACATTGTACCCCGTTTTAAGGTTTCCCTCATCTCGCAAGGCTTGCAGCGCCGTGAGTCCCGCTAAGGGAACAGCCGCCGCTTCTTTATGGGAGAGTTTTTCCGGTTTTGGACAAGCCGCTTTTTCCGACACAACCGCATATTCGGCATAAGCACCACCTGTGAGATTATCAAGACAGGCATAGATTTGGTCACCGGGTTGAAACCGAGTCACAGCCGTTCCCACGTCTACAACTTCCCCAGAAATATCAAATCCCAAAATCATGGGAAAGTTATAGCCCGTTAAGAGTTGCAACATTCCCTGTCTGATTTTCCAGTCAATGGGATTAACGCTGGTAGCATGGACTTTGACCAATATCTCATGAGTTTTGACGGGTGGAGTTGGCAAGTCCATAACCTGTAAGACATCCGTTCCACCATACTGATTAATTGCCGCTGATTTCATCAACTATTCTTTCTCCACAGAGAGTTATCACATAAGCTTCTAAAATTTAACAATACTCTCTAGAACAATATCTCAGTCTTGAGGCAGACTCTGAATGTGAGTTAATAACCAATAGTATAGTTGTCAGATGCTTTCGTGAACAGGATTGATTAGTGATGAGTACTAATGCCCAACTCCCCATCCCCTCCCATTTCGACTCCAATCAGGTTGGAGACGTCTGGCGTGTTCCCTATCAAGAGCGCGTCAACCAAGCCGAAGCTTGGGCAAAACAGCATCATCTCCAGCCAGCCAATCAAGATGAGATGCGGATTGGTTTATTGTTAATCGATGTGCAGAATACCTTTTGTATTCCCGATTTTGAATTATTTGTCGGCGGTCAATCGGGTACGGGAGCAGTTGATGACAATGTGCGACTGTGTGAATTTATCTACCGCAATCTCGGAGTCATCACCGAAATTGCGGCGACGATGGATACCCATACCGCGATGCAAATTTTTCATCCTATATTTTGGATTAATGATGCTGGAGAACATCCACCTGCGATGACGAATATCTCCATGGAGGATGTAGAAAAAGGTGTGTGGAAAATCAATCCAGCCGTCGCGCCTCGGATTCGCCAGGGTGATGAGAAATGGTTACAAGATTATGCGCTGCATTATGCCAAGACACTCAATTGTGATAGTAAGTATCCGTTAATTATCTGGCCCTACCATGGCATGCTGGGAGGGATTAGTCACGCCTTGGTTTCTGCGGTGGAAGAGGCCTGTTTATTCCATAATGTTGCTCGCCAAAGTCAGACCCATTTTGAAATGAAAGGCAGTAATCCGCTGACTGAAAATTACTCGGTTCTCCAACCGGAAGTTCTTTTCGACCAGAACAACCAACCTATTGCCCAAAAGAACACGCCGTTCCTGGAAAAATTGTTGGACTTTGACCGATTAATTATTGCTGGTCAAGCAAAGAGCCATTGTGTGGCTTGGACAGTGGATAACTTGCTGGGTGAAATTCAAGCCAGAGATGCTAAGTTAGCCGAGAAGGTTTATTTATTGGACGATTGTACGTCTCCGGTTGTGGTTCCTGGCGGTGCGGATTTTACGGAACAAGCTGATGCGGCGTTTCAACGGTTTGCTGATGCGGGAATGCATTGTGTACAATCGACTGAACTTATTGATTGAACGTTGGGCAAAAAACACCAAAAAATTTGCAATAAATTAGGGTCGGGATCAGGGCGGGTTTTGTTTTTGTTTTTGAGCTGGGGAGGGCGGGTTTTGTTTTTGTTTTTGAGGTGGGGAGGGCGGGTTTTGTTTTTGATTTTGAGGTGGGGAGGGCGGGTTTTGTTTTTGATTTTGAGGTGAGGAGGGCGGGTTTTGTTTTTGATTTTGAGGTGACTATCTAATTGAGTCCCTAAACCCGCCCCTACAAATTGTCCCTAAACCCGCCCCTACAAATTGTCCCTAAACCCGCCCCTACAAATTGTCCCTAAACCCGCCCCTACAAATTGTCCCTAAACCCGCCCCTACAAATTGTCCCTAAACCCGCCCCTGCATCTTTGGCGTGATCGCGCTAAAAATCGGGTAGTTTTTTCTATCGGGTTTAAGGTTAATATAAAACGCTGATATCGGGGCATAAATCCAGTGTAGGGGTGGGTTTAGGAACAAAATTAACCAACAAACCAATAACTGCTATTCAAAACCCACCCTGCCCCACTATTTAACCCAAACCTTTACCTAAATTCTCAATTCATTCCACATCTATGGCGTGCGATCGCGCTAAAAATTAGGTAGGTTTTTATATCTGATTTAAGGTTAATATAAAACGCTGATATCGGCGCATAACATCCAGCGTAGGGGTGGGTTTAGGAACAAAATTAACCAACAAACCAATAACTGTTATTCAAAACCCACCCTGCCCCACCATTCAACCCAACCGTTCCCCTAAATTCCCAATTTATTCCACATCTTTGGCGTGCGATCGCCCTAAAAATCGGGTAATTTTTTCTATCGGTTTTAAGGTTAATATAAAACGCCAATATCGGGGTATAAAATTTCGTGTATGGGTAGATTTAACAACAAATTTAACCAACAAAACAAGAACGGTTAAACAAAACCATTCCTGCCCTACCTTACCGAGATTTCCGATAACTGAAATTGGATAAATAACGGTCTATGATCACCCCCTAAAAAAGAACCGATATATCGATCTACAATAGTAATACCCTGACTATAAAGGCAAAGATCAATAGGAATACCTAGTACAGGTGGCAAGGAAGCGGGCCACGTTGATTGGACACCATAGCCTGACTCAGAACTCAGCAGTACACCCTCTTTTTTCAACTGATGAAAACGAGCCGACCAAGGTGTAGTATTGAAATCACCGATAATTAGAACTGTTCGCCCTGAATAGGTTTGCTGGGCGCGACTCCATGCAGCAACAGCCGCTAATTCTGTTTGTTGAAATGCCGATGTGCCAGCATTACGGGAACGGGTAACATGTAAACTCAGCAGCGCCACCTCTTGTCCATCAATGTCTAAGAGGGCTTCAATCATGGGACGTGGAGAATAGTGTGGGAGGTTAACCACGTTCGCTGAAATCACCCGAATATCGCTATCGGCGGCGAGTAGAAATGCCGAACCATGGGTATTCTTCATCGGGTGAGAATACACGATTTTATATTGAGGTAAAGCGGTAGTTAGACGGCGTTCTAGTTCTGGGGTTAATTCTTGCAGTAATAGAATATCAACGGGATGCTTGCGTAAGTAGGTAAATGCTACTATGTGATTAGGCAATGTCGCGTCTAAGTTATAGTGTAGTACCGTGTATGAAGGGGTAGGTAGAGGTAATGGTTTACCGAAATAAAGGGGAGAAAACGTTGTCAAATTGAGCAGCAATGGTATCAGAACCAGCCAACCGAATTGATGGAATCGAGCAACGAGTAATGGCAAACAACACACTAAAATAAGTGCATATTGGGGACGGGGATGGCTTAGTAACTCTCCAATCCACCATTGCTGTGCTAATGTTGCGACAAGTGTGGCTGCTGTTATGCAAACGGTGAGAACCAGCGCACTGAAACAGGCAAGATTGTATAGACGCTTCATATTGTGAATTAGAATTTTATATTCCCTGTTCCCTGTTCCCTAATCTCAACCGTTAACTTTAATTGTGTCCACCCACTCATTACGGCAAATCTGACGCCGAGGAACCCTGATAATCATTAGCCAAACAGTGATACAGTTGATAATTATAACCATCTATCCCTACCTTATTCTGAGCAAAATCTTCGGCATAACAGTTGGGAAAATCGGCAACTGTCGCTTGAAAATTGACTAGCCATATATCGAGAGGTCGTGGTAGTTGAGCCAGTGTTTGTTCAAGAGTTATTGAGGCGGGACAGGTTGACGCTTGACAGCGATATTCGTCTTGATGAGCCAGGATAAATTGGGGATTCTTGATAACAGATGAGGTATGATTTCGCAACTCCCACGCAATTCCCATCATTTCCCCCGTTTGAACTAAAGTATTATGAGTAGTGGCAATGAGAACAGGTAAAGGGGATGCTTGCTCAATAATCGGCACGAAAAGGTCGGGACGATAATATTTTTGATAGCCTAAATTATTGACTACTGTAATCCCACTCAAGAGTCCCATGACTCCCACCATCACGACGACAATTTGACCCCGGTTTCGCCACAGGGAAAGGTTGTGTAATTGGTGAGACGTTTTCCCGATTACAGCTAACGCGGCGGCGATTAATAGGATGACAGCCGGAAAATAAACAAAGTGATAGCGTGCGCCTCTGGTCAAGTCTTTGCCTAGAATATAGGTTATAGCAAAAAATAGCGTGCTCGCACTCAAGACCAACCCCGCTAAAACCCTAGTCTCCCAGCGCGTTTGTGCCTGTCGCATCAATATTTTACCCCCCCGATAGACAAAGGGAATAACCCAGACAAAGAACCCAATCATCACCGCCCCAGCCGCCAACACAACCCTTAATGACGAGGATTCCACAGGTAACAGCGACACCATCGTAATCCAAGCCGCCAACGTCTGAAAAATCGGATTAATCCAACTCAACAGACTTTCCCGATTCAGCATCATCCAATCCGCCATCTGGGGTTCATAGCCTCCCTGTAATACAGGTAGCCACACCAAACCACCAACCCCTGTTCCCATCACCGCCGCCAAAATCCGCCACCATGTTAAAGATTTTGGGGCTGAATTCTTTTCTGGGTATGACTCCAGCGGGGTTTCCCTACCGTTGGATACTATTTTTATCCCTCGTTTCCACCCAACACGATAGTGCCACAGCCACAATCCCATCAGGGCGATGGCTTCCGCCAAAAGAGTCAAACTAAAGAAATAGTGGGTGGCGATACCCAAACTATTCACCACAATCCAAGCCAATACCACCCCCATTGGTAAAATTGTCCGGCGTTTCAGATACTGTCCCGCCACGACGAAGCAACCAAGGGACGCAATAACCCAAATAATACCTAACGTATAATGACGGGCTTCCTGTGCCAAATAAATCCCAAACGGAGACAGCGCCATCATTGCAGCAGCGAATTGCGCCACAACCTGGGAACGAAACGCCACCCAGCCGAATCCATACATGGCTGGGATAGAGAGAACCCCAAAAAAAGCGGGGAGCGATCGCGCCGCCCAAAGTGAGATATACTCTCCTGAGGTGGGAAATAACTGCATCCACCCATGCGCCAGCATAAAATAAAGTGGCGGATGGTGATCCTCAGTTAACAGCTTCTGCCAGACTAAACCCACGCCAGCTTCGGGGTTCGGTTGTAGAGGATGCAACAATGTTTCTAGGGAAATAGCTTGGTCAAGGGGTACAGCCTGAAAACTATTGCCCAAGCTAAACACCAGCGTCGCAAACTCATCTGTCCAAGGGGACTTCAGGGTAAGATTGGTGAAGCGCAACGCCGCACCAATAGCAATCCATACCAGTAGCAGGAGTAGATTAAACTTTTTTCGGGGCTGCAAAATATTCAAAGGAAACAGACGAGTAATGTTTGTAGTTGGGCTGTCTTCGCCATCAAAGCTAGCATCACCTACAACAAACCTTTAAGTCAACGCCAAGCTCATTAGAACTGGTTTAATTGTCCAGTTAATGATAACCAGCAAGAGCGATTTTTGTTTTTACTTTATCGGTGAGCTAGGGCGGGTTTTGTTTTGCCGTTATCGGTGAGCTAGCTGACTTTAGTTCCTAAACCCGCCCCTACAGAGTTCCTAAACCTGTCCCTACAGAGTTCCTAGTGATTCAATTTCTATTTGAGTTTGGTGATCAATTTCGCAGGGAGAATGGATGAATAAATTATCCTTTTTGAGGCGTACCACAGTCATCCTCGCATTGAACGTTGTACCAAAATAGCGAACAAAATACTCCTTAATCCAAATTTGATTAGGGATATATTCGCTGAGAGATTGCATCATGTAATGAATGACCCAGGATGACAGAACTTATTCTTTTATTTGCACCAACCATTAAATGGCAAGCAAAATTGTAGGGTGAGGAGAGCGTTCGCGCAGCGTTCCCGAAGGGTAGCAAACGCACCATTAATCAAGTGATCTTTACCCAACGTTATCGGGAAAATCCACCCCTACCCCATAACAGAAGTGCCATGACACATTTCTATATCTAGATTAACGTTCTAGACGACATTTTTGCTCATCCCGACACTCGAAACCCTGTTGACGTTGGGCAACTAAGGTGGCTAGACTGGGACGTCCTGTCAATTTGAGGCGTAAGTTTGCCCAGATAGTATAAATCTGATTGGCTAAACTATTGAGGATGGGTAGGCGAGTTGGGGCATATATCCAACCCATTCCTAAAATCTCATAGACAGTACGAAATACTTCAATATCTTTGATGATTTTACCATCTGGTAATATCGCATGAATGCGTCCCATTGCCGTTTCATAATCAATCCCGCCATGGTCTTCAGGATTATAGGATTCATCGGCAATATCGACAAATTTCACCAATCCTCGACCTGCATCCCGTTCTTGGAGAAAGTTAACTTCTCGGAGACATAAGGGACACTCACCATCATAGAGTAGCTTGATTTGCCAAGATGGGGCTTGTTGAGTAGAGCGGGTTAGGGTTTCGGTGCTAGATGTTGACATTTTTATTCGTTTGTCAATAGTTTTATCCTCATTGTAACAAAACTTCATAAAATAGAGCGATCGCGCCCTCACTCGCCTCAAGAGGTTCGGTAACGATATCAATGTCTAATTGGACTCAACCCGATTTGAGTGAGGTGAATCCCTAGTGCAAGAAGGCAGAAATAACGCCAACAGCTAACATCTCCCCCAGCTCCCTCTGCTCCCCCAGCTCCCTCTGCTCCCCCAGCTCCCTCTGCTCCCTCTGCTCCCTCTGCTCCCCCAGCTCCCTCTGCTCCCCCTGCTTCATCGTATCTACGAAGCTGCTCAAGTATTTTTGCCATGCTGCACTAAGAGGCGAGGATACCCGATGGGTGGTATAAAATACCAAGGAGAGGTCAAAACGATTGAGTCAAAAGCGCCCACAGCATCCATCATGTATCAGTTGCAATCCTTGGGGGACGCCCTAAAACAGTTTTTCGGATATGATACCTTCCGCCTAGGACAGCAGCAAATCGTTGAAGAAGCGCTTCAGAACCGTGACTTGCTGATTATTATGCCCACGGGGGGCGGTAAGTCGCTGTGTTTCCAACTCCCAGCTTTACTCAAACCAGGGTTAACGGTGGTGGTGTCGCCGTTAATTGCGCTGATGCAAGATCAGGTGGATGCCTTAGTGGATAATGGCATTGGGGCAACCTTTCTCAATAGTACCTTGAGTTGGGATGCGGTGCGATCGCGGGAAATGGCAATCCTCAAAGGTAAGATTAAACTGCTTTATGTTGCCCCAGAACGCCTACTGGCAGAGCGATTTGCCCCCTTTTTAGAACAAGTGCGATCGCAGGTGGGAATTTCGGCGTTTGCGGTTGATGAGGCGCACTGTGTCTCGGCGTGGGGACATGATTTTCGCCCGGAATATCGGCAAATTAAACAGTTGCGTCAACGCTATCCAGATATTCCCATGTTGGCGCTTACCGCTACGGCGACCAAGCGGGTGCAGCAGGATATTGTCCAACAACTCACACTCCGCCAACCGAGTATCCATATTGCCAGTTTTAACCGCCCTAACCTCTACTACGAGATTCAACCCAAACAGCGCCAAAGCTATAATCAACTCTTCAAAAAAATCCAATCCTATAAAGGATCGGGGATTATCTATTGTCTTAGTCGCCGCAGTGTGGAAGAAGTGGCGTTTCGACTGCAAAAAGATGGCATTTCTGCCTTACCGTATCATGCGGGGATGAGTGATACGGATCGAGCCATTAATCAAAATCGTTTTATTCGAGATGACGTGCAAGTCATCGTGGCAACCATTGCCTTTGGTATGGGAATTAATAAACCCGATGTCCGCTTTGTGATTCACTACGATTTACCCCGCAATTTAGAAAGTTATTATCAAGAATCGGGACGAGCCGGACGAGATGGAGAACCTGCATATTGTACACTATTTTATAGTCCAGGTGATATCCCCCGACTCGATTATTTCATTGATCAAAAACCTGATCCCAGAGAACAGCGTGTTGCCCGTCAACAGTTACAGCAAATTCGCGACTACGCCGAAGGCACCGATTGTCGCCGCACAATTTTACTCCGATATTTTGGCGAACGGTTTAAGGGAAATTGCGATAACTGCGATAATTGTTGTCATCCTAAACCGATTGAAGATTGGACAATTGAAGCGCAAAAGTTTTTGTCCTGTGTGGCGCGTTGTCGGGAACGATTTGGTATGAATCACATTATTGATGTGCTGCGGGGTTCCCGGAAAAAGAAGGTGGAACAGAATGGACATCACCTCCTCTCAACGTATGGAATTGGCAGGGATAAAAGCGTAGACGCTTGGAAAATGCTGGCGCGATCGCTCCTGCATCAGGGGTTAATGGATGAAACAACCGATGGGTATCGGGTACTGAAGCTGAATAAACAGAGTTGGGAAGTGCTTCGCAAGCAACGTTCGGTGCATATTGCGATTACCCAAACCCCCGTGGCAAAGGCGCTATCCAATGTTAATCCGAGAATGGCGGAAATTGAACTGCTGTTTGAGAGACTGCGAAAGCTACGCAAACAAATCGCGGATACTCAATCGATTCCTCCTTATGTGATTTTCGCGGATTCTAGCCTCAAGTTAATGGCACAAATGAAACCTAAAACCTTGGAGGAGTTTGCCCAAATATCGGGGGTAACGGCTCACAAGTTGAGTCAGTACGGAGAGCGATTTGTGTCAGAAATTCGAGAGTTTTGTCAGGGGCAAACGTTACCTGTTCCTTTGCCGTCCAATAGTCAAATGACAACCTTACAATTGTATCAGCAAGGATTGACTGTAGAGGAAATTGCCCAAAAACGGGGTTATGTTCCCAGTACGATTATTACTCACTTAAGTGAGCTAATTGAAAAGAATCAGCCTGTGGATTTAAATCGATTCGTGCCAGCAGAACGGCAAAAGCCCATCTGGCAAGCGATTCAGAAGATTGGCACTAATTCCCTGAGAAGCCTGCGGGATCACTTGGGTGAGGATTATAGTTATGATGAAATTCGACTGGTGCGATCGTGGTGGATTCGGGAGAAGAGTTGACCCCGATCAGTTAACCTTAACGGTTTATCGTCTCGCGACTCAGCCATTAGTGCTGAGAGATGGAGATATACTTACCGTTCCAGAGTTACTTCCAGATTGGGAGTTGGCTGTGTCGGATTTATGGCCCCCTGAGTTTGAGTAATATCATGTCCGGTTGAATACCCATCATTAGGATGATGGGGAGATGGGGTGAGGGTGAGATGGGGAGAAGTACACAAATAAATAAAGTCCGCCTAGGCGGACTAGATTATCAAGGGTCAACCTGGATTTGGTAGCACCAACCAATCCTAGCTACGCTTCAACTTTTACCCCTCTCCAAAAGGCAACATAGCCCTCAAAATTTTTCGCCTTCTCTTTGGCTTGAGGATAATACCACGCAGCATCTTTATTCTGTTGCCCATCAACTTCGATGGTGTAGTAATTGGCTTGACCTTTCCAAGGGCAGCTTGTATGGGTACTGCTTTCCTTGAAATACTGCTGGTTGATTGAGTCCGGAGGGAAATAATAGTTTCCTTCCACAATTTGACAGTTGTCGCTTTCGGCGAGAACCGTATCATTCCAGATGGCTTTAGGCATTGTTACGTTACTTCATAAATCTCTAACTCTTATTATGGGGTAAAGGTACAAAAGTTACCCGTCCCTCTGCCTTCAAAGAGTCAAATGGCAACCTGACAACGGTATCAGCCAGGATTAAGGGTAGAGGAAATGCCTGAAACACAAGGTTATGTTCCGAGTACGACTATTACTCATTTGAGTGAGAAATGAGGGAGATGGGGGAGATGAGAGCAACTTGTCATTAAGTTTTGTAACAAAAATAGGTCTTCTGCGTAGAATTCAAGCGTGAAGCCAGAGTGATTGGTATAAAGTCGCCAGTGACGGCTGTTCAACAGGCAGGAACTGACGAAACAATCACTCAAACCAAAAGCTTATGTCATTTATTGCTTCACTCTTAACCACCCTTGTGGCAATCCTTGTCTTTTTAACAAGTTCCAAATTTCCAGACAAACGAACCAGCTTAACCGTGCGAGCCGTGGCATTGCTCATTGGCGTTGTTGCTGTTATTGCCTCCGTTTTTAGAACTTTGATTATTATCCCAGCGGGGAATGTTGGTGTGGTTGAATTATTTGGACAAGTCTCTCAACGTCCCCTGAATCCGGGTGTGCATTTAGTTAACCCATTCGCTGAGGTAGAAGATTTTTCCACGCGATTGCGAGATATCAAGGAAACAATCGAAGCGACATCCCAGGAAGGATTAGCGTTTAATATTGATGTCTCTCTTCAGTACAGACTCGAGCCAAATAAAGCCGTTAATGTGTATAAAACGATTGGCACGGAGGAAACGGAGATTATCATTTCCCGATTTCGTTCCCTGGTGCGAGAAACGACCGCTAGCTATCCAGCCGAAGCCATTTACTCGACGAAACGACAAGAGGTTGCCAATCAGCTGCGTCAACGGCTCAATGAACAGTTGGCTCCCCTAGGTTTTGTGGTTGAGCAGGCTCTGTTGCGAGAAGTTCAATTACCGGAAACGCTGCAAGCGGCTGTACAGCAGAAGCTGGCGACAGAGCAGGAGAGCCAGCAAATGAAATTTACCTTAGAAAAAGAGCGTCAAGAGGCAGAACGCAAACGTATTGAAGCGAGAGGGACGGCGAATGCTCAAAAGATTATCTCTCAGGCTCTTAATCCGCAATTTCTCAGGTTAAAGGAAATTGAAGCGATGGAAAAACTGGCGGGTTCCAACAATGCTAAAGTTGTGATTATGGGCGGTGAATCGGGGGGAACACCCGTTATGTTTCAGCTTGATTCGGCTCAAAGTCCGTGATGGTCATTGGTTTTTTAGACCACAGTCTATCGTTCTAAGTCCCTATGTCTGATACACAAAACTGGTATATTGTCAAGCAAAAAAATGGACAATGCGAAATTGTTCCCAGCCCTCAAGTAGAAGGTGAGGAGGAATCAGAACAATGGGGACCTTTTGTATCTCAGCAAGAGGCGATCGCACGTCGAGTGGGACTGATTCGGGCAGGAAAATGTAAACCTGCCTAAAACACTGATTGCACGGATTGATGATCCGATCAACTCACACTCAATAGCGATTGTTAGGATAAAGCCAGTTTTCCTAACAATTCCCATCCATGGTTTCATTCAACTATCCCACTCCTCAAACCGATCCACTGGGTTTACCCAAAGAAACGCTACCGACGATGTATGATCTTCCGAGTGAATATCCGGAGGAACCCGGTTTGCCTGACGAATTCCATGATTGGCAAGCGCATTTATTGAGCTTGACATTTTGCCCTCCCCACTATCCCCTTTCACAGATCTTTTATGCCAGCGACTTGAATATTTACTATGATGTGCATCATCCTCTGTGGCATAAACGTCCGGATTGGTTTGGGGTTGTCGGTGTGCCGCGACTGTATAATGATGTGGATATGCGCCTGTCTTACGTGGTTTGGCAGGAGGGCGTCAATCCATTCGTTGTGGTGGAATTGCTCTCACCTGGAACCGAGAGGGAAGACTTAGGAGAACAGGTAATCCCAGCGTCAGACTCTCAGCCGGAACAAGGTGAAGGAAATGGGCAAGAGAGTCAGCTTCCGGCTGAAGATAAACCGCCGCGAAAATGGCAGGTTTACGAGCAGATTTTACAGATTCCTTACTATGTCGTATTTAGTCGTTACACCAATCAGCTACGAGTGTTTAAACTCAATGAAGCCCATTATCAAGAGTTAGAGTTACAAGATGGGCGAGTATGGATGAGCGAGTTAGGCTTGGGTTTGGGATTATGGCAGGGAGAGTTTCAAGGGATTAATTGCCTCTGGTTACGTTGGTATGATGCTCAAGGAAACTGGATTCTGACTGAAGCGGAACGGGAAAGACAACGAGCTGAACAAGAGAGACAACGAGCCGAACAAGAAAGACAACGAGCCGAAGCCGCACAAGCTCAGTTAGATGCGTTGATGGAGCGACTGCGAGAATCGGGAATTGATCCCGATACCTTTTTCCAGGATCAGGGTTAAAATCAGTCGAGTCATTACAGTTAGCGATCGCAAGACGTAAAACCATGCCCTAAGCGTAGTTGAAGGGTCAATTGTCGGGACGAAAGCCAGCCACTGTAGGGGCGGGTTTAGGAACTAGCGCTAGCTTATTACCAATAACTCAACCACAAAACCCGCCCTTATTCATAAGTAGGGATTGTTAAGATAGAGCCAGTTTTCCTAACAATTTCCGTCCATGGTTTCGTTCAACTATCCCGTTCCTCAAACTGATCCACCTTGTTCACCGAGGGAAACGCTACCGACGATGTATGATCTTCCGAGTGAAGATCCAGAGGAACCCGGTTTGCCTGACGAATTCCATGATTGGCAAGCACAATTGTTGAGCTTGACATTTTGCCCTCCCCACTATCCCCTCTCACAGATCTTTTATGCCAGCGACTTAAACCTTTACTATGATGTGCGTCATCCTCTGTGGTACAAGCGCCCAGATTGGTTTGGGGTTGTCGGTGTACCGCGATTGTATGATGATGTGGATATGCGCCTGTCTTATGTGGTTTGGCAGGAAGGCGTCAATCCATTTGTTGTGGTGGAATTGCTCTCACCTGGAACCGAGAAGGAAGATTTAGGAGAACAGGTAACCCAAGGGCGAGAATCTGCGCCGGAACAAGGTGGAGGAAATGGACAAAACATTCAGCGCTCAACTGAAGATAAACCGCCGCGAAAATGGCAGGTTTACGAGCAGATTTTACATATTCCTTACTATGTCGTATTCAGTCGTTACACCAATCAGCTACGGGCGTTTAAACTGAATGGAGCGCATTATCAAGAGTTAGAGGTACAAGATGGACGAGTATGGATGAGTGAATTAGGTTTAGGTTTAGGATTATGGCAGGGAGAGTGTCAAGGGATTAATCGCCTCTGGTTACGTTGGTATGATGCTCAAGGAAACTGGATTCTGACGGAAGCCGAACAAGAGAGACAACGAGCTGAACAGGAAAGACAACGAGCCGAACAAGAAAGACAACGAGCTGAACAGGAGAGAATCCAAAAAGCCCAAGCTTTACAGCAAGCTCAACAGGACAGACAACGAGCCAAAGCCGCACAAGCTCAGTTAGATGCTTTGATTGAGCGACTACGAGAATCGGGAATTGACCCCGATACCTTTTTCCAGGATCAGGGCTGATGGAAAAGACAATTATACAACTTTTACCGATAAAAATTTAATCATTCTTGACCGCTTGAAGACGTGGTTATAGACGTTCCGCCGGAATTACTCTATGTCTTTTCACTCCAGGCGATCGCATACTAATTATCACAAGTCTAAAACTAGAGTCATATCAGGTATAATTATGATTTTAAACTCGGATATTGTGACCCCATAAAACCTTTAGGGTAGTGGACATCAACCAGCGAAAAGAACAATTCAGCTATGCCTATATCTATGCAGTGGCGTCAACGGCGGGTTACTCCTTTCAGATT
This sequence comes from Coleofasciculus sp. C1-SOL-03, assembly GCF_040220555.1. NCBI lineage: Bacteria > Bacillati > Cyanobacteriota > Cyanophyceae > Coleofasciculales > Coleofasciculaceae > Coleofasciculus > Coleofasciculus sp. C1-SOL-03. Next base: position 12,103 of record NZ_JAVJUO010000144.1, on the reverse strand, counting down.
GCAGCAAAACCCATGGATTTTGATGGCATTGATATCATCCTTGCGGGTGGCAGTGGGACAGGAATCATTCGGTATCCCCGTCTGGAACTTCAGGTAAAATGTACCTCGGTGAACTTGGTTAGTCATGATATTATTCGATATTCCCTGCCCTTAAAAAACTATAATGATTTAAGGGTAGAAAATGTGCAAACTCCTCGTCTGTTAGTCGTTATCGTCGTCCCCGATAAGTTAGACAACTGGCTAACCCAATCTCCCCAGGAACTTTGCTTAAAATACTGTGGCTATTGGATTTCTCTACGAGGTCAACCCCCAACCTCAAATCAAACAACGATTACAATTTCTATCCCTTGCCAGAATATCTTTAATGTAGAGGCTTTAACAACCCTAATGCAGCGAATCGAGGCAGGCGAAACCTTATGAAAGTCACCGTGCGAGATCCTGAAATTTTGAAGTGCTTGGAACCGGAACGAGTTCGTACTTATCTCCAGCAGCATCACTGGCAAGAAGTGCGCCAGCTTGAAAACACAGCATCTATCTGGACTCGTCAACATGAAATCGGCGAAGAATTGGAGATTCTACTACCCTTAAAACCAGAATTTTTAGACTTCCCCCGTCGCATGGCTGAGGTTTTACAAACCCTGGAAATTTCTGAACAAATATCTCAACTGGATATCCTTAGCGATCTGGTTACTTACGTGCCAAATATTACCCTCCAAGGAATCGTTACCAACGTACAAGAAGGAGCCACCATGGGTACAGTAACGCTTATGGGTATTGTTGTGGGAAAGCTGCGACGAATTCAACTCAACCTCACCGAACCTATCTACGAACTTGCTGTCAAAGCGTATCAAGCTAGGATTCCGGTCATCTGTCAAGGTGAGCTTAAAAAACAAGGTCGCTCTTTTGTCTTGCAACATCCCCATCACTTCACCCTCGACTTAGATGCATGGGTAGGTTAAGTTGGACAAGCTAAGAGTCAATTTCCCCCGCCTGAAAAATCTGTTCGGCTGTCAGCGTCAACTCTGGAAATGTACCGGAAACAATTGGCTCAGTACCTGCAAACTCGGCTCCTTCGTACAGTTCCTCAATCAGGGTAAAAATTGTTACTTTTGATTCCAGTGGGTCAATCACCCAATATTCGGGAATGTTTAAAACGTTGTATTCAACCCGCTTGGCACGATAATCAGTAGTCTTGGTCGATTCGCCAACCACTTCTACCACTAAAATGGGAGGGGGTTCGTGAAGTTCAATCACCGCCTCGCGGTTTCTTAACTCACGCCACTGCTGGGTAGGAATAACGGTTAGATCAGGAATGCGAGACGTATCCCATTTGCCAGCACGAGGCGATCGCACACCAATTGCTACAGCTATAACAATCCAGTCGTGTCCGGTAATCCTTGATGACCGCCCGGATGTTGAACTCGCACGACAAGAGTTGGATAGGAATCAACCACTATACCAGAAATTACTGGATAAAAATCTGGGTGATGAGATTGTTCTGGCAGAAGATGAATTTGGCTTTCTGGGCAAAAACACGGCAACTATAGTTGCGATAAAAGACAAGTATTTTGCGGCGGGAAAGCAAAGTTTAGATTTACTCGATACAGTTTTTAATATTAAAGGATTTAGTTTAGCCCCTGTCCCGATATCAGAGGATTATGGAATTGATCCTAAGTTTTTCCAGAATTTGCAGGAAATGCTCAAACAATATGAAGAGAATTTCAATAGAGCGAAGTCAGATTATCGTGCCGGAAAAATTCCCTTTGGTACTTTGGCTATTGTGATCAACAAAAACCCCGTTGAATCGTGGGAGATGTTAGTTGACGGTTCTGAGCCATACATCCATTGTTGGTCTAATTTTCAAGAAAAATTTGATAATTCCCTTGCTCGACTCAAGAAAGGGGGACTCGTAATAATTGATTTAGTATCCTTGTTAACTTTGTATCGTTTGGGAATAGCAGATAGTGTCGTACAAACGCTAGGCAAGTTTGGCATTGCTCAGTCTACACTCAATCTCCTACGCCAGGAGGTAGAAAAATGTCAAGGCATTAAGTCAGACGGTGAATCAATCCTTTGTACAATTAACGGACAACTTGTAAGGCAGGAATTTACCCTAGAAAATGCGGCTAAAAGGAAAGCTTATTTTGAGCAACTTATCTGCTGGGTACGAAATAACTGTTATATTTTACCCTGTCGGCAAGCCTTAACTATTAGTAGAGATGAACGGGCAAAGCGTAATGAAGTACTAGGCTTTTCTTCTGTCGATACTCTACTGATTGCCAGTGAACCTAATCGTATTTTGTACTCTGATGACCAGTGGCTGCGCTACTTTGCTTATACAGAGTCAGGTGTAGGAGGAGTTTGGACTCAAGTCGTTCTGAACTATTGTCTACAGCAAAAGTCTATTAATGAAGAAAAGTACCGTAATGCAATCTTACAATTAATCGACTGGGGATATAACTATACTATCGTTGATGCAGACATTCTACTGGAAGGGGCTAGGCAGGCAGAATGGAATATTAAAACTCAATACCTAGCCGTGCTGAAGGTTCTTGAGGATCAACGAACTTCAGCAGATTACGTCATTTTTGTCGCCACTGAATTTCTCTATAAGCTTTACAATGAGGATATAATGCCTCTCTACAGAGATTATCTAATTTTTAAATTGCTCACAGCTATTACGGCTAAAAGGTCTAAGAGCAGCATGCTGAATGGGTTGATTGTTCGGTTACAGAATAAATTTAGTTCATTCTATATTATCAATTATCAAGAGGTTGTAAATTTGATAAAAATATGGAAATATACCCAAAACATTGTTACTTAAATTAAACAATTTTTAGAATTAGCGTTGGCTGTAAATAATTTCACCTTTCGAGAGCAACACTTAGGGCTTGTTGAATAAGTGCTGTGGTGAGGGTAGGCAACAGTTTCAACCCCCCGCCCAATGTGTAGAGACTTGCATGAACGTCTCTACAACGGAAATTTATTTCCTGGTTATACAAATCAACGCTCCCTAATTTGTATCCCCTTCATGATCCTCAATCCACGACAACCCCGCACCCGGATAATAATGGTCTAAAATTTGTTTGTAATCATAGCCCTGCATCGCCAACTCGTAGGCTCCCTTTTGGCTCATTCCTTGACCGCCAAACACATTACTGACAATATCATCGGAAGCCGCATACATGGATTCAACGACACCTCCTTTATAACTGAGAAACATGCCCTGGGTTTGCTGAACCGCTTGAGTGGTGGTATTCCACTCCGACTCAATTCCCTTATACACTTGCCAACGCTGAGTATTACCCAAATCGTATAACTGATTAGCGGGTCGAATATAATGGACGATCGCATAGGAACGAGCCGTGATCGCTTGGGCTTTCAGGGCGGCGGGGGGCCAATTGGGATAGATTTCTGCACCCACTACGCTGGCTAGATAGGTCTCAAGCTCAATATAGTTAACGGCAAGGATACTATCCCCTTGGGAGACTAAGAGTAAATCCCCGCGATACCAACGTCCATTGACAAAAACAAATCCGCCACCCGTGGGTTTAAGCCAAACGCCTGCTGGGGTTTTCCATTCACCGATGCGAAGATAAGAACCATGGGGTTGAGCGTTAACGCCTTCGTTCGCCTCAAGTTTTCCTAATGTTTTCCCATTGGCATCCACGACGATTCCGGTGGTAGATGTGCCAACGTCTAGGGAACTCACTCCTGTGGCGATCGCAACTCGCATTTCTAAGCTGGCTGCATTGGCGGGAGGAGTTTCTGATTTGGCTGAGTTTCCGGAAGCAGCGGAAGGTGATTGGGGGGGTGGAGTTTGGGCTTGAGTCTGGGCGTTGGGTTTGGGCGGTAGGGGGGTAGGGGGTTTGGGTACTGAGGGTTGAGTTTGAGCGGTTTTATTCGCTGTTGGTGATTGAGTTGTTGAAGTTTGAGTTTTGGCAGTATCTTGATCAGTAGACCCTTGCGATGGGGTTGCTTTGGCGACAGCAGTTGAGGGATATTGCCAGGAGAGACTTTGTGCCACCAGACGATGACGCCATTCCGTTTCCGCTGGGGACGGCTGTGGTGGCGGTGGGACGTCCGACAGGGGAGACGGTTCCGAAGACGGTTGGGGAGAGGATGGGATGGGTTGAGAACCAGAAGTAAAGGATTGAGCTAACATCCAGGGCAATAGGAGGGATGCTGAAACCACAACCATTGACCATAGTCTGGAACCCTTGAAAATCGGTTGGTTGTTCGGCAGGCGAATCATCAATACTGGCTCCTAAGCGGGTAGGGAGAGGACGATCACAACAAATTGCGAGTCAAGCACCGCCTTTTAGTTTAGTCTGCGATCGCGTCTTTGGATAAGGATGCAAGAAGGATTTGATTGTTGGGGAGATTATTTACCGATATTTAGGAACGATTTGAGGGGTAATCGCATCTGCGATCGCGACAATAAGTCGATTGTGGACTTGATGCCACAGGTCTGGCAACTCCAAGTAGGGGTTCATTCCTGGGAATGGATTGTGCATTATAGCTTACTGTATAAATAATGTCGGTTATTCCCGCTTGCGGTTTACGGTTTGTCCTGTGTTATCTAGGTAGTGACACAGTAACATTCTCAGTTAGCTTAGTATTATGTCTGACAATTCCCAATCTTCAGCGCAACTTCCACCCACCAGCGCCATCCAAAGTCATTCGTTAACCGCTACAACTGAACATTGGTTTGAATATCCGGTGCGGGCACATCCTCACCACAGCGATTATGCTGGTGTGGTTTGGCATGGTAATTATATAATCTGGATGGAAGAAGCACGGGTAGAATGCTTACGCTCTATTGGCATCGAGTATGCTGAATTAGTGGCGATGGGATGTGAATTACCTGTGGTTGAACTTTCTGTGCGTTATCACCGTCAGCTTCGCATGGGTCAAACCGCGATTGTCAAAACCCGGATGACGGATATGGACGGTGTTCGCATCTATTGGGATTACCAGATTCAATCGCCTGATACAAAAGAACTCTATGTAACCGGTCGGGTGACGTTAGTGGCTGTTGACCGGGAGAAAGGCAAGATTCTGCGAAAATTACCGTCAGACGTCCAAGATGCCCTCGTGAAGCTTTCCCGTTAATGTCTGTGATAGTTGGCGACTACTGATGATTTGTCAATTATGTGAACGAGATGTAGAACCTTTAACGGTTCATCACCTAATTCCTCGACAGAAGGCAAAGAAGCAAAAAGTTGAGACAATTCCCACCGCCATGATTTGTTCTGCTTGTCATCGGCAAATCCATTCTCTGTTTGACAACACCCACTTAGCCCAAGAACTCAATTCGTTGGAAAAGCTAAAACATGAACCTCAGATGCAAAAGTTTTTAATCTGGGTGCAGAAGCAAGACCCTGCTAAACGGGTACGAGTGCATCGTCAAAATTTTTAAGTACCTGGACATCAATTCTGTACGCTGTACTAAGAAAGATTAAGAATCCTCAAATCCTTACTGTTCCCTGTTTCCTGACAAATGACAACTGAAATTGAACGCTTTAAACTCTCAAAATCAGCCAAAGACCAACTAACAAAACTCAAACGCTACACCAAAATTGATCAGTGGAATATTCTTTGCCGTTGGGCGTTTTGCCGTTCCCTGGCGGAACCGACTCAACCTTCCCCTGTCCCTATTCCGGCTGACTCGAATGTGGAAATGACGTGGCGGGTGTTTGGTGGTGAATTGGCTGATATTTTATTAATGGCGCTGAAACAACGCTGTCATAATGATGGTTTAGGGTGTGATAAGGATACCCTGACTACTCAATTTCGCCTGCATCTCCATCGGGGGATTGGGTATTTAGCGGGTGATCCAACGATTAAGACGATTGAAGATTTTATTGAAATTGCGAATAAGAAATAAATGTTCTCGGTTATTCACTTCTCTAAACTCTTCCATCATGCATGTCTGGTTATTTCCGATGAGATTATGTGTGATGTGTTCTGTGTTCGTTAACTCTGTAGGGGCGAGTTAGAAGTTACCGTGAATAGGAGTCTATAGGTCGGCACATTTTCCCATGGTGAAATAATACCTAAATTTTGCGATCGCGTCAACCCCTAATCCTTTTTCTTTTAAGGCGATTATCCTTTTGATGGGCAATATTCACCTGAACATCGGTATGATTGAGGATTTCTCCTATTCTTCTATCAAATTACGACTTGTCTTCCTCTGAAATTAACCTTTAATAAAGAATAAATTATTATTAGTTGACGGTTGAGATGAGAGAACAGGGAACAGGGAACAGGGAACAGGGAACAGGAAATAGTAAAGGCTTGAGATTTGTTAACATTTATGAATACAGCAGACATGATTTATGTCCAGGTACTTAAAGTTACCATAAACTTGTAGGCAATCGCTATTGTCGTTGTTTAGAATATCGGTTGACTAGATTATCGGTGAGTAGAGAATTCTCGCTGAGACTAGGGCGAGCGCTCGCTCCGAATTTTAGCGGAGAATGTCATTCATCGTGTCTTGATTCCAGGCTAGCGGTTTAAGTTACGGTGAAATGATTTATTCTTTGAGCCAAGAAATAAGCTAAGTAAGGGAACTGCATCTCCTCAACAGGTGTAAGACAGATCTACCACAAAAATCCGGACAGGTATCACAGGTTTGGGTAAGTAATAGCGTATCACTGTCAATGACACGATCGGTCTATTTCTGTTTCCCGTCTTTTAGTTTAACCTTCAAAAAACCTGTCACAAAAGAATTATTAATTTAGGGAAATCTACGACGGTGTTCACCGCTTACCGTTCAATTTATAGCGCGTTAACTCAGCCTAGCGGTTAGCCGCAAACCGCAATTGGAATGTCCTCTACTTGTTCAGGACATCGCTCACTCCCCCTATAGAGATACCTATGACACAAAAATCATTGCTAGAAATCTTGGAATATATTTCCCTGGCTGGTTCTGCTGTCGGAACTGTCGTAGCGGCGACATCTCAGCAGGTGGCTTACGCCGCAACGCCGTTAACGGTGGCGCTGGCGCTGAACCTGTTGAACCGGCGCCATCAGATACAGCAAACCCAGGAGACTACCAGAAGTGCGATTGGGGAAACCTATCAACTGATTCAATCGCTACATCAGCAAGTCCAAGCTATCCCGACGCTGAATAATCAACTCAATAGCTTAGATCAACAATTTAATGCTCGACCCGAGAAAGCAGCCGTTGAGGACTTAAAAGCCTCCCTGACGGCGCTAACGGAGCAATTTAACCAACTGAGTCAAACCTTTACTACTCGCCCGGAACTGCAAACCATTGAGCAGTTGCAAACCACTGTAGCCCAATTGACCGAACAGTTCCATACCCTCAGCACTCGGTTTGAGCAGCTACCGACTGAGCCAGAGGTAGACTTAAGTAGCATTGAACAAGCTGTTTTTGAACTGACGGAACAATTTAGCCAACTCTATCAACAATTCCATAGTCGTCCCGAACTTGAGGATATTGAGCAAACTCAGACAGATATTTCCCAACTCAATCAACAACTTAGTACAATTACGGTTCGCCTGGATCAGTTACCTGCACCATCAGAGGTAGACTTGAGTATGATCGAAGGCGCGATCGCTGAAATTACTAGCCAAGTTGACACCTTAACCACTCAAGTTAACAGTCAACCTAGCGCCAGCGAAACCGATCTCACGGGGATAGACGCCGCACTCTCAGAACTCACCGAGGAATTTAGCCAACTTCAGCAGCAGTTCCAGACTCGTCCAGAACAGCAAACTATCGCTCAACTTAGAGATCAGGTTGAACGCCTGAGTCATCGCCTAGATGAGTTACCCACAGCACCCATAACCGACTTAATTAGTATTGAAAGCGCGATCGCTGAAATGACCAGCCAAGTTGACACCTTAACCACTCAAGTTAACAACCAACCTAGCACCAGCGATACCGATCTGACCGGACTAGACGCCACCTTGGCTGAACTCACCGAGGAATTTAGTCAACTTCAGCAGCAATTCCAGACTCGTCCGGAATTACAAACGATTGCGAATCTAAGTGAACAACTCGAAACCCTCAGCCAGCGCCTGGATCAACTTCCCCCAGCCTCAGCCGAGAATTTAAATGGTTTTGAACCAATTATCGCCCAGATTACCAGTCAGATCGAAACCTTAACCGCACGAGTCAATACCCTTCCCCTCTCCGGTGAAACCGACTTCACCGAAATTGAAGAAGCGATCGTCCAAATCCATGGTCAAATTAATACGATTCAGCAGCAATTCCAGAATCGACCAGAACTGCAAATTATTCAGCAATCCCAACGGGCGATCGCAGACCTAACCGAACAACTCGAAACCATTAGCCAGCGCCTGGATCAGCTTCCCACTGTACCCGGGGAAGACTCAACCGCGATCGCCGAAATTACCGATCAACTGGACACCTTAACCAATCAGGTGAATCGCCTCTCCCCAGTTTCCGACACCGACTTGCGCGGTGTCGAAGCAGCGATCGCCGATATCCGCGAACAACTAGAAACATTAAGCACCCGCGTTGATACCCTCCCCTTAACCGCCACCCCCGAAGCCACCGACTTCAGTGAAATCGAAGCGGCGATTATTGATCTGAATCAACAACTGAGTCAACTGCATCAACAATTTACCACCAGACCCGAACTGGAAACCATCGCCCGATCGCAAACGGAAATTTCCCAACTGGCGGCAGAATTTGCTACCCTTAATCATCGCCTAGACCAACTCCCCACCCCATCCGCAGACGGCGTAGACCCAATCATTGGCGAGATTAGTGAGCAAATCGAAACCCTCAGTCAACGGGTTGACCAGCTGTCTCAATCTTCAACCGAGGTCAGTCAGTTAGACCAAGCCATTGCTAATATTAGCGAACAAATCGACAACTTAACCCAGCAAGTTAACTCTCTATCCCCGGCTTCAGACCGGGATCTCTTTGACTCAGAAGACACCCTGGCGCAACTCCAAAGTCAGATTAACACCCTGAATCGACAATTCCAGACTCGACCGGAACTTCCCGAACTTGAGCAAACGCAAAGTGCGATCGCGCAACTGACGCAGGAACTGGACAGTCTTCGCACTCGCCTAGATCACTTATCCACAGCACCAGAGGGTGATGGTAATATCACTGAACAAACCATTACCGAGATTACTGAGCAAATTGACACCTTAACCGCACAAGTCAACACCCTATCCACTCCCCCAGAAACCGATATCAGGGGAATCGAAACCGCGCTTTCCCACCTGACCGAGGAATTTAGCCAACTCCAGCAACAGTTCCAGACTCGTCCAGAACTCCAAGACATCGAACAATCTCAACAGGCGATCGCCCAACTGAGTCAGCAACTGGATACACTTACCACTCGTTTGGATCAGTTGTCAACCCCACCAGAGGGTGAGGGTCGTGTCAGCGGACAAACCCTGGTTGAGATTACCGATCAACTTGACAACTTAACCACCCAAGTTAATACCCTATCCACCCCCACTGAAACCGATGTCAGTGGCGTCGAAGCCGCGCTGTCCCACCTGACCGAGGAATTTAGCCAATTCCAGCAACAGTTCCGCAATCGTCCAGAACTCCAAGAAATCGAGCAGTCTCAACGAGCGATCGCGGATTTAACCGAACAACTGGATCATCTGAGTACCCGCCTAACTCAGATACCGACGACGCCAGAGGTAGATCTGAGTGGGATTGAACAAACCATTGCGGAGATTGCGGGTCAAATTGACACCTTAACTCAACGAGTGGATACAATTAGCACTCGCCTGGATCAGTTACCCCCAGTCCCAGAGGTGGATCTCACGGGTGTGGAACAAACCATTGCAGGGATTGCAGGTCAAATTGACAGGTTAACTGAACGGGTGAATACCCTCTCCACTCCCACGGAAACCGATTTGAGTGGGGTAGAAGACTCCCTGTCTCAACTAGCGGAACAATTTAGCCAACTTCAGCACCAATTCCAGGAACGTCCAGAACTAGAGGAAATCGAGCAATCTCAAACCGCGATTGCGGATCTGACGCAACGACTGGAAACCCTGAATATTCGCCTGGATCAATTACCAATTATTCCAGAGATCAATCTGGGGGGAATTGAACAAACCATTGGCGAGATTACGGGTCAAGTTGAAACCCTAACCGAACGGGTGAATACCCTCTCCACCCCCACCGAAACGGATTTGAGTAGCGTCGAAGCGGCGTTGTTTGATTTAACCGAACAAGTCAGTCAACTCCAGCAACAATTCCAGAATCGTCCCGAACTTGAGGACATCCAACAATCTCAACAAGCGATCGCGGATCTGACGGAACAACTGGACAATCTCAGCATTCGCCTGAATCAGGTACCGACGACGCCAGAGGGTGATCAAAGTGCGACGGAACAAACCTTGGCGGAGATTACGGGTCAAGTTGAAACCTTAACCGACCGGGTGAATACCCTCTCCACTCCCACCGAAACCGATCAAACTGGCGTCGAAGCCGCATTGTCAGAACTGGCGGAACAATTGAGCCAACTCCAGCAACAGTTCCAGAATCGTCCGGAACTCCAGGAGATGGAACAGTCGCAAATCATGATTGGTCAACTGGCTGAACAACTGGAAATGCTGAGTACCCAATTTGAGCCAACCTCCGCAACATCGGGAGTCGATTTAATGGAGATTGGATCAGCGATTGTGGATGTTCATAATCGCCTGGATGAACTAACGGCGCGTTTCGAGCAATTTCCAGGGACAGCTGACACCGAACCCGCACCGATTCAACCCACTCTGTCCGATTTAGTGGAAGAAGAGGTTGTCGCACCTCCACCTCCCATCCCGACAATCCCCGCACTGGAACAAATTCAGCAACTTCCCGAAAATGAGGCGATCGCACCGCTTACCGATAAGCTAAAATCCCTGAACGAACAGTTTCATAGTCAGCCAGCGACTCAAGCGGTTGAGGGGGTAAAAATGATGTTGATCCAATTAACGGATCAGGTCAATGTGATCACCTCACGTTTAGGGGGATTACCCACCGCACCGGAAACTGATCTGAGTGGCTTAGAAACCGCGATCACTGAGGTACACAGTCAACTCGACACCCTCAATCAACAGGTTCAGGATCGACCAGAAGTCCAAGCCATTGAGCAGTTGCAAGAGGCGATTAATCAGCTTGGGGAACAGATTTATACCACGTTGGTGCAATTCAACCAGGAATCGGAATCCATGTCCAAGAAGGAAAAAGACGACGCCATCAAGGATATCGATTTCCAGTTAGATGCGATGGAGTTATGTCTAGAGAATTTACCCATGCTGGCTGAGTTAGAGTTCAGTGGGGTGAAAACGGCAGTCATGGCGATCGACAAACAGCTTGATAGCTTAACCCAAAGCATCGCCGACAGTCAAGCCAAGCTATTTGAAGTCGATCTCAGTGGTGGAGAGGAAGCAATGGACGATATTAATCGTCAGATTGAGGAACTGAATCAGAAGCTTAGTTCCCACTTAGATAAAGCTACCATTGACCAATTAGAGAGTGCGATCGTGCATCTAAAAAAACAGCTTGATGCGGTTACGTTTAGTTTAGAAACGCTACCCGTGGCGTCGGATGATATGGACTTTGGCGGGGATGAACCCGATATCGCTGATTTACAGTGGTAATTTGTCCTTTGTCTTATGTCCTTTGTAAGAACCGTATAACTGTAGGGTGCGTTAGGCGCAACAACTCATATTGATGATCCTGTTAATGGGAATATCGCCGTAACGCACCATGATTTGGGTCAAAGCACAGCTAGATCAGGGCACGATATTATCCATTCGTGTCAACTTATAGACTTTGTATAACTAGCGATCAAAGTTTAGATCCCCCTAAATCCCCCTTCAAAAGGGGGACTTTGATTACAGCAGTTTTCAAGTTAGTAGACTACAGACGATGATTGCGCCCAAAAGCAAGCCGATACAATTTTGTATTCCATAAACCTGAAAAGCGCTGTAATTTCTGGTTCCCCCCGTGCAACAAAAAGCGAAGCATCCGCTGGCTTCCCCCTTTTTAAGGGAAGAGGGGGATCTACAAGGCTCATAAGGGTAGGTTTTTTAAGATTGGGGTGGAGGTAAGACAAGGGAGACAGGTAGACCAGTAGAC
>NZ_JAVJUO010000143.1:0-8123 GCF_040220555.1 Coleofasciculus sp. C1-SOL-03 | reverse complement strand
CCCCTGTTTCGGGAATTTCTGCTTCCCCCCTGTTTAAGGGGGGTTAGGGGGGATCTCTGATTACGTCAGAATTTCAGCCTTAAATTGACACTGATGAGCAGCGAGGAACCCCTACAACCGCGATCATCCTGACAATCCCGACAATCACTACCGAATAATAATATCCACCTCCGAGACTCCCGATCGCTCGGCTTGCTGACAACGCTGCTGGTAAAATTGAACCACGCGATCGCGATCATCCCATTGCCAGAGTTGAGTGAAAATCTGCTGCGCTTGGGTATACTCTTTCTCCACATACAGATGCACCCCCCGTTCAAACTCCGTCCGAGTTTGTCGCTTTAGTTTAATCAGTGGCGGCGGGTTACCATCAAACACCTCAAAGATCGCGATCGGTTGGAGTTTTCCTTTCACCGTCACTCGACCTAAGAAACGATAACTATAATGGTGAGCATTTGTCAACCCATTTAACGTTGCTTCGCTAATTAAAATCTCCACCCCAAAAATCTTAGTTAACCCCTCCAAACGCGAGGCTAAATTCACCGCATCCGAAATCACTGTTGTATCCATTCGCTGAGACTCTCCCACCGTTCCCAACATTAAACTCCCCGTATGCACCCCAATCCCAATCGCAATCGGTTCATACCCACAGGCTTGACGGTGATCATTGTACAAACTGACTTGCTGTTGCATCTCAATTGCCGCTTTTACTGCATCATCAGCCATCTGGGGAAATAATGCCATTACCGCATCACCAATATATTTATCAATAAAGCCGCGATAATTGCGAATTACGGGACTCACACGACCTAAATATGAATTCAGAAAATCAAAATTTGCTTTTGGTGATAATTGTTCGGACAGACTGGTAAATGAACGAATATCGGCAAATAAAATAGACATTTCTTTTTGCACCTGATCCCCTAATTGCACATCCACAATACTTTCCCGTTCCAAAAATTGCAGGAATTCATAAGGAACAAACCGTCCGTAAGCGGCATTAATTTTAGCTAAACGGAGATGGGTTTTAATGCGGGCTAATAGTTCATTTTTTAACACAGGCTTGGTTAAATAATCATTCGCCCCAACCGCAAACCCCTCCACTAAATCAGAAATCTGATTTTTCGCCGTTAACAAGACAATCGGTAGTTCATTAGGCAGAAATTGTTCCCGCAGTTTTTTACACAGTTCATATCCCGTCATCTGCGGCATCATGATATCTAGCAAAATTAGATCCGGTTTGAACCCTAAGCGAATCAACTCTAAGGCTTCCAAGGCACTAGACGCTTGAGTAATCGCATAATTTTGCAACGACAGATGATTAACAATTACCTGAAGATTCGTGGGTTCATCATCCACAATTAAAATGTGGAATGTCCCCTCTGGCGTGACAGCCGCCTCTTGAGCCATGAGAATGCGATCGGGGTTAACCGTTCGCGATGTATAATCTTGAATCTGAGGGAGTTCAGCAGCGGGTTGATACTCAACCTTACCCTGAGATAAAGGTAGGGTAAATGTAAATCGTGACCCCACTCCCACCGTAGACTCGACCTTAATTATACCACCATGGAGTTCAACCAATTGTTTAGTAATTGCCAAACCCAATCCCGTTCCCCCATAATGGCGAGCCATGGCACCATTGGCTTGTTCAAAGGATTCAAAAATGCGGTCGATTTTGTCAGGTGGAATGCCAATTCCGGTGTCAATGACATGAATTTCCAGCATGTCATTAACTGGCGTCGCAGAAACTTCAATGGTTCCCTGTTCCGTAAACTTAACTGCATTGCTGACTAAGTTGTATAAAATCTGCTGCACCCGATTTTCATCAGCATCAACCGGGGGAATATCCGGATTAATGCTATTGACTAACTCGATCGATTTCTTGCCTACTAACGGTTGAGAAATGGTTAAAACCACATGGGTAACTTCCCGAATTCCGATGGGTTTAATATTCAGGTGTAGGTTATGGTGTTTGAGTTGCGAGAAATCCAGTAAATCATTAACAAGCTGGTGCAATCGTCTGCCACTGGACACAATCAGCGACAAGTTAAACCGAGTCGCATCCGATAGGTTTCCTGTTACTCCATCAATCAATGATTCCGCAATGCCAATAATTCCATTCAGGGGGGTTTTAAGTTCATGAGACGTGTTGGCTAAAAATTCATCCTTAAGCTGATCGAGTCGTTGTAAGGCAGTATTTTTCGCTTCTAATTCTATGGCATAGTTTTGCAGCAGGTTACGCGCTTGGATGAATTGACGCTCTAACATAACGCCTAACGTAAGAATAAAAAGTAATGTTCCCCAAGGATAAAGTTTTTGATACCAATTTACCCACTCTAAGCGATAAATTAAAATATCATTAATGGCAGATAGAGTAAGCAGACCAAACCCTAATGTAAAGAGTTTGGCTTCAACGTTACCCGTCCGAGAAATTTGCACCGCCTTGGTTAAAATCATTATTGCACTGGCTAAAAACAAGAATTGAGCCAAAGTGACGGTTTGACTCCAAGAAAAGGTATGAGTGGTGACTAAAGTTAAGGCGGCTACCGCATAAGCCAGATGAATTTTCCAGAGATGGCGAATAATCGACTGGCATCTCATCTTAAACATTTCTTGAAAGAACAAGCAACCACTTACAGGTATCAAATAAAAGGATGTATATTCCCAGAACCGTAAGGCTTCTAGATGATTGATAAAGATAGGGATAAAAAAAGACCGCGATAGAGTATAGATGCCGATCATCGTTGTTAAAACACCAAAGTAAAAGTATGATTTTTTTTCGGGGCGACTTAAAGACAATCCCAGAATAATTAATCCTAACGCAAAAAATAGAATGCCGAGTAATGCATGGGTTTGTTGTTGAAAGAAACGTTTAATCACAGCATTATGATCACCCAAGACAACGCGATCAAACAATCCGATATAAATTGAAGCATTTTCTCCGACATACACCCGAAACAAGAGAGTTTGATTTTGGTCGTCTGGATCAAGTTGAATCAGGGGCAATTGATAGTCAGTTAGTGTGGCTTGATTAGCCGCATTGAGTGACCATTGATTATAGATATGTTGTCTGCCTAAATATACGTCTAATATATAAGGAATAGCACCAAAATAGAGAGTCGGGGAGTGCCATTGTCCAGGAGGTAAAGGAACACGTAACCAGAGAATCTGGACATTTTTATGGCTTGGTTTGCGGATTTTTCCGGGAAACTGAAATGATTGCCATTGTTCAGACAATATCTGATTCTGAGTCTCTTGTGAAACCCTGGGTTGTTGTTGAGGAAAATCACCCCAATGATATTGCCATCCCTGAGTGATTTCTACCAGTGACGATGAAACTGGCGCGACTGGAGATTGAGCTGAACCAGATACCGTGTAGACGACTAGGCAACTGAATAATGTTAAAATAAATGCGCCTAGATCAGAAATTCGAGGTTTTTGAGGTAGCCGATGTGAGCGCAATTGCTTCCATCGTTGCTTTATCCATGCACCCCTAGTCATAGTAGAGTCCCTGTTGTGATTGCTGCTATCCTATTTCTATTGTGAGGCAAGTGGACAGAGTTTGGTAGTATTCATACATCTGTAAATCTACTCTTGCGGAGTGGGTTGGCTTACCCGCCAAGAGAATGGTCTTTATGCCACAATGGACAGATAAGTAGGTGGGAAAAATTACAGTTAACCCTGAGGATTGTCTTATGTCTTATGTAAGGGTTTGAAGTATATTTACAAAAGTTAATATAGTTGGATTGATTTCCACTAACCTCCTTACTCCAGGTTCTGGTCAACTAACCAATTTTTAGGAATTGACAAAATGTCTCATTAATGCTTTTTTAATGAACTTTACAAAACTCCTCAATTTTTATGATTTTTTACCTATTTTATGTTTAAGTTCAAGAAGTTATACTGGACTTTTAATAAGGGTAGGTTTTGTTGTTTCGTTATTGGTAACCAGCTAGGTTGAATGTCGCTGACTTAAGCTGGGTTCGTAGTAGGCACGAAGCGTGCCAGAAGCGAAGACAGCGCTTACTACAAACTCTAAAGTTAGGTTGAAGGGCGGGTTTTGTTGGTCTGTTATTGGTAACCATGCTAGGTTGAAGGGCGGGTTTTGTTGTTCCGTTATTGGTGGGGAGGGCGGGTTTTGTTGTTCCTTTATCGGTGAATAGCAGAATTTAGTCCCTAAACCCGCCCCTACAATTGTCCCTACACCCGTCCCTACACCTGCACCTACACCTGCCCTTACACCCGCACCGACAATATAACTATAACTCTTTATTGACGAATGACAAATAACGAATGACAAATGACAAATGAAAAATGACAAATGACGAATGACAAATGATAAATTACCAAGTTGGCGGTAGTCTCAGACATGATGATCCTACCTATGTGGTGCGACAAGCAGACGCCAAACTTTATCAGGCGGTGAAAGCAGGTGAATTTTGTCATGTCCTTAGCCCTCGACAAATGGGCAAATCCTCTCTCCTTGTCAGAACAAAGTATCGCTTGGAAGCAGAAGGATTCCGCTGTGGAGTTCTGGATATGACCACAATTGGTGGTGAATATACAACCCCTGTGCAGTGGTATAAAGGTGTTGTCACCCAGTTATGGTTGGCGTTCAATCTGCGAGGAAAAATCCACTTAAAAACCTGGTGGAAAGAGCGAGACGATCTCTCCTTTTTGCAACGATGCTGTCAGTTTATTCAAGAGGCATTACTCGATCAATTTTCCAGTGAACGGTTGGTTATCTTTATGGATGAAATTGATCGACTTCTCAGCATTGATTTCCCCATTGATGATTTTTGGGCTTTAATTCGCTTTTGCTATAATCAACGTGCGATTAATCCCGACTACAATCGGATTGTCTTTGCCTTCTTTGGCGTCGCTGCACCATCAGACTTAATTCGCGATCGCAGCCGGACTTCTTTTAATATTGGTCAAGCCATAGAACTGCAGGGGTTTAAACTGGAAGAAGTGCAACCCCTAATCCAAGGTTTAGCGGAAAAAGTTAATACACCTGAGGCGATTGTTCAAGCAATCTTAGCCTGGACATCGGGTCAGCCATTTCTCACCCAGAAGTTGTGTAATTTAGTCTGGAAAGCGGCAGAAAATACAGAACCGGATAGGTTGGTTATCGCGCCCGGTCAGGAATACAAGTGGGTAGAAAACTTAGTGCGATCGCGCATCATTTCTAACTGGGCGTCTCAGGATGATCCGGAACATTTGAGAACGATTCAGAATCGCATTCAAGGGAATAGTCAACGGACGGGTAGAATGCTGGGCATTTATCAGCAGGTGTTACAAGGCGTAGAAATTGAGGCAGATGATTCGCGAGAAATAACCGAACTTTTATTGTCGGGTTTGTTGGTTAAAAATCAGGGAATACTCCAGGTAAAGAATAGAATATATGA
Organism: Coleofasciculus sp. C1-SOL-03; assembly: GCF_040220555.1. Lineage (NCBI taxonomy): Bacteria > Bacillati > Cyanobacteriota > Cyanophyceae > Coleofasciculales > Coleofasciculaceae > Coleofasciculus > Coleofasciculus sp. C1-SOL-03. Next base: position 2,718 of record NZ_JAVJUO010000143.1, on the reverse strand, counting down.
ACAAATATTTAATCAAACCTGGGTAACCAAACAATTAGTTTCCCTGCGTCCTTATGCTGAGGAGTTCAACGCCTGGATTGCCTCAAAAAAACAGAATCCATCCCACCTCTTGCAAGAAGAGGCATTAAGAGAGGCATTAACCTGGTCGCAAGGGAAAAGTTTGAGTGATCTAGATTATCAGTTTTTAGCCGCGAGTCAAGAATTAAATCGACGGGATATTCAGAACGCCCTCAAAGCGATTGAAAAAGCCAATTCTCTGCTGTCATCGGCGACCAAGAAAGTTAAAACTGAACCAATCAGACATCGACTGTGGCGCGGCTGGATTGGCGCGATCAGCCTTAGCACAACTACTCTGGTAATTCTGTTACGTTTAACCGGATTGTTGCAAGGTTTAGAATGGGATGTTTGGGACAAATTTTTCCGAGTTCGCCCCTTAGAACCCCCTGATCCGCGTATTGTAATTGTCACCATTGACGAAAACGATATCACTCAAATTGGACAGTGGCCCCTCCCGGATGCAGTGTTAGCAGAGGCGATTACTCGATTACAAGCGGATAATCCGCGTGTCATTGGTTTAGATGTGTATCGAGATTTACCTGTCGAACCTGGACATCAAGAATTAGTTAAGCTATTTCAGTCTACTCCTAATCTGATTGGTGCCGAGAAAGTTGTTGGTAATTCCGTGAATCCCCCTCCCACGTTAAACCAGTCGGGGCAAATCGGTTTTGTGGATATGGTATTGGATGCAGATGGCAAAGTCCGCCGAGGCTTAATATCTGTTAAACGCGGCGATAAACTTCACCTGAGTTTCAGCTTAAAACTAGCATTGTACTATCTAGAAACCCAAGGAATTACACCTCAAACTCAAGCACAGCATCATTGGCAATTGGGTCAGGCAATTTTTTCACCGTTGGATAAAAATGATGGCGGCTATGTGCGGGTTAATACTGGGGGTTATCAGATCTTATTAAACTATCGTGGCAGGTTAGAGGATTTTTACACCATCTCGCTTACCGATTTACTAGAGAATCGGATTCCCGTAGAATTAAAGCGTGATCATGGGTTTACCGGACGGGTTATTTTAATTGGCGCGATCGCAACCAGCCTGAAGGACTTTTTCTATACCCCCTACAGTGGGAGTTTGTCTCGCACACCACAGGGAATGGCGGGTGTTGTGGTTCATGCTAATTTGACCAGCCAGATTTTGAGTGCAGCTTTGGATAATCGTCCCCTAATTCGGACATGGAGTGAATTCCAAGAGGGGTTGTGGGTTTTGGTGTGGTCTTTAATTGGTACAGTATTAAGTTGGCGGTTGCAGTCTCCTCAGAGGGTGGCGTTGGGAATTGCGATCGCGGGTTTAGTCTTAGTCTCCGTCGCCTATACCGCCTTCTTACAGGGGTGGTGGATACCTGTGATTCCGCCAATCCTAGGATTAATTCTATCCGCGATCGCACTGTCTTGGTTTACCAGCAAGCAAATCGAAAAACTCCAACTCCGTCGCATTCTTGAGTTACTCACCCAAGACTACCCCACATCTCCGGCGGCTGTACGGATTGCTCTAGAATATCTGAAAAAGTCCGAACGCGAAAGCAATCACGCCTTGATTGAAGAATGTCTCCCGAACAGGGAATAAGAAACAGGGAGATGGGGGAGATGAGGGAGATGAGGGAGATGGGGGAGATGGGGGAGATGGGGGAGATGGGGAAGTTAACTCAAAACTCTACCTTACCTGTTCCCTGTTCCCTGTTCCCCGTTCCCCGTTCCCTGTTCCCCGTTCCCTGTAATTTGTTGAGATTCGACTCGCTCAATTACACCCGTTAAAGTCGGGTCATTGGGATCAAGAGACTGTTGACAAATTAAGCTGATCGACCATTGATATGGCGTATTTTTCTTTAGATCAGGCGCATCTTCTGGTAATGGAAAGCTAAACTCACTCCCAGTTTTTGGTAATGTGATGATTGTCTGGTAATCATACTCTTCCTCAGCATCCTTTAAACTAAAAAACACCTTCTGTGCTACCGTTTCCGGGATATACAGTGAGAATGTAGGACGTTGGGCGATCGTTTTACTTTCAACTGGCATCAAAACCGAAAATCCTGGTGTACCTTCAGCCACCTCATCTTGGGTACAATGACCGCCATCACGAGTTCCTGCCCCTTTTGTATCATCATCTGGACTGTCATCTCCAGGAGGTGTAAAAGGTTCATTATTATTCGGATTTTCCACAGCTTGAGTTTGGGCAAGCAGACTAGGAACAATCGCCAATTCTAAAGATAGTGTGATGGACACTAGAATTAACGCGAAACGCCAACTCAGCCACTTTACACTGAAAAAATGAAAGGGTTTCATGAGTCTAAAATTGATACAGGGGTCTAAAATTAATACAGTTACTCTAGAGATAGACTCGTTTAAGTGACGGTCTATCCACCTGAAGATTTAATTGCTTTTTTCAGCAAGACATTCCGAAATTGCTGTCACCCTATTTGTGGAGTTGTCTAAGTCTTGTATTATAACATTTAGCGAAAATAGCATCCACCAAAAGGCAGAAGATAGAGGGACTGGCGGAGCTGGGGGAGCTGGGGGAGCTGGGGGAGCCTTACAGGTGTAGGTTTTTTATTTTATGGTTGGGACAAGACAAGGAGGACAAGGATGGAAAGAAGACAAGGGGGAAAAACCGTACAAAATTAGGTTCGGTCAAGCTAACTTCTAAAAGCCGAA
>NZ_JAVJUO010000142.1:0-24350 GCF_040220555.1 Coleofasciculus sp. C1-SOL-03 | reverse complement strand
TAACTGAACCGACTCCGGTACAAAGGAAGGCTTTAGATTTGTTGGGTGTCAGCCTGATATGTACCCAGTGAAGCCGAAAGTGAAATCGCCCTAAGCCAAGATAGGCATACAGTGTAGCGATTTGTCAAAGGGGAACTTCAGGTTAAACCCCTGAGAAACTCGTTTAAGTCCCCCCATTTTGGGGGGAAGCAAGGAATTTTGGTTAAGGATTCTTACACAGCAAATCTACAAAATCTGTAATAACCATGCAACCGCTACGTCATCGCATTAACCCCAAAACATTTGTCATTACTCTCCGCCAAATTGCCAAATACTTGAAAATCAAGCCAGAGCGCATCCTGAATTGGGAAAAATGGTATAACGTCCTCTGGGTGCATATCCAGGGACTCGGTGGTTATTTTATTAGTTACCGCCAACTCGAACAATGGATTGCTGCTTGTAGTACTTTGATACGCTTTTGCCCAAACTTGCCAGCTCTTAATTCCCTTTGGCAAAGCATTCTTCAGGAAGCCTATCGATATACAGAAGCAGCGTTTTCCCGACTCAATGCTATCTTTCAACAAAGATTGTCAGTTCTTAAATTGAGAACTTGAGAAATCTGTTCGCGATCGCGTCCTGAAAATTCACCAAATTTTGCTCAAATCCAGCACAAATCCGGGTAATACCGACTCACCGCTAATCGTAGCTGGATTATCTAGACATTCCACCGCTACTCCTGGACGATAGATATAAACCTGTTGCTTTTTGCGGTCAATCAGCCAACCTAACAGCGCACCATTGTCAATATACTCCTGCATCTTGGTTTTGAGCGGTGCCAAATTATCAGAAGCCGATCGCAGTTCCACTACAAAGTCAGGACAGATGGGTGCAAACGTTTTCTGTTGTTCAGGAGTCAGGGCGTTCCACCGTTCTAGTTTCACCCAAGCCGCATCAGGGGAAACCTTTGCACCATTGGGAAGGGTAAAACCAGATGATGAGTCAAATTCAATTCCCGTACCATCAGCATCTGTCCAATTTGCTAATTGCTGATTCAACTTAGCATTTCGGTTTCCCGTGTCTGATCCGGTGGGGGGCATAATTAGTAATTCTCCTGTCGCCGTGCGTTCAATTCGTAAGTCACGATTAATTTGACAGAACTCAAAAAACTGCTCATCTGTCAGATTAATTATCGGGTGTAAGTGCAACACCAACGGAGAATTTTCTACTTGAGTCGTTGTTTCATTCATTGTCATGGCACAAATCCTTGGCGGCTGTTGTGAAATAGCACGGCACTTTCCCTAAACTACCCTCACCAAATTTTGCTTAAATCCAGCACAAATCCGGGTAATACCGACTCACCGCTAACCGTAGCCGGATTATCCAAACATTCCACCGCCACTCCTGGACGATAGATATAAGCCTGTTGCTTTTTGCGGTCAATCAGCCAACCTAAACGTGCGCCATTGTCAATGTACTCCTGCATCTTAGTTTTGAGCGGTGCCAAATTATCAGAAACCGATCGCAGTTCCACTACAAAGTCAGGACAGATGGGTGCAAACGTTTTCTGTTGTTCAGGAGTCAGGGCGTTCCACCGTTCTAGTTTCACCCAAGCCGCATCAGGGGAAACCTTTGCACCATTAGGAAGCGTGAAGCCTGTACTAGAATCGAAATAAATCCCCGTTCCGTCACGCTCTGCCCAAACTCCCAACTGCACAATCAACTTAGCATTTCGGTTTCCCGTGTCTGATCCGGTGGGGGGTATAATCAGCAATTCTCCTGTCGCCGTGCGTTCAATTCGTAAGTCGCGATTAATTTGACAGAACTCAAAGAACTGCTCATCGGTCAGATTAATTATCGGGTGTAAATGCAACACCAACGGAGAATTTTCTACTGGAGTTGTTACTGTAGTCATTGTCATGGCACAAATCCTTGGCGGTTGTTGTGAAATAGTACGGCACTTTCCCTAAACTACCCTCACCAAATTTTGCTTAAATCCAGCACAAATCCAGGTAATACTGGATCACCGGTAACCGTAGCCGGATTATCCAAACATTCCACCGCGACTCCTGGACGATAAATATAAACCTGTCGTTTTTTGCAATCAATCAGCCATCCTAACAGCGCCCCATTATCAATGTACTCCTGCATCTTGGTTTTGAGCGGTGTCAAATTATCAGAAGCTGATCGCAGTTTGATCACAAAGTCAGGACAAATTGGCGCAAACTTTTGCTGTTGTTCGGGAGTCAGGGCGTTCCACCGTTCTAGTTTTACCCAAGCCGCATCAGGGGAAACCTTTGCACCATTGGGAAGTGTAAAGCCAGTGCTGGAGTCAAAGCCAACACCAGTCTCATTCTGTTCCGTCCAATTGTACAATTGTCCATTCAGCCTAAAATTTCGTCCACCTGTTTCCGAACCCGTGGGAGGCATAATTAGTAATTCTCCTGTCGCCGTGCGTTCAATTCGTAAGTCGCGATTAATTTGACAGAACTCAAAAAACTGCTCATCGGTCAGATTAATCACTGGATGTAAGTGCAACACCAACGGAGAATTTTCTACTTGAGTCGTTGCTTCAGTCATTGTCATGGCACACATCCTTGGTGGCTGTTGCTATACTGTTTATGATCACAAATTCAGCTTTTGTCATACTGAATTGAACAGAGTGCAGCGAAACATCTGGTGAGATTCTTCACTCCGCTATCGCTTCGTTCAGAATGACAGACTCTAACAGTGCCAAGCTAGGCATAGCCTTTTTTTTGCCCGTCCCCTCTATCTTGACGCCCCTCCCCAATTTGGGGCAATGTTTCAGACGCTAAATCAAACACTCTCTCATTCAGTCTGGCAATAACAGCTTGTCGCAGTTGCCTATTATCGGGCAGCATTGTCAGCACGTTTTCCACCAGTTCCTCAACTCTATCCTGGGACTCGCGATCAATTCCCACAATTTGATTAATTTCTTGCCCATCCGGACGAGTCACTGTGATTCTACGTGCCTCAAATCCCCCACCTTTGGCATCAACCTCTGCCCGCAACGCTTCCAAATTCTTAAACCGCCTAGCCACATCTGAGAGGTTAATCTCAAACTGAGTCATATCTTCATCACTCCAAGACTCAGCCGGCTTATCTGCCACAATCATGACTAGGGCTTCTAACCATTCTGCATCGGTTTTAGTTTCATCAACTGCCGCTCCGATGAAACTTCTCAGCATCCGCTCAACACATTGTCCCGCTAGACGACTGGCTCGAACTCTTAAATCTTCCCGCAATTTAGCCTCATTGCGGCTAATCCCAAACGCATCGTGCAATCGTGATTTACACTCACTCAGTAAGCAGTCATAAGCCGTCTGAATCTCGTGCAGCGCTTGCACTAATTTTTTCCGTAGAGTTTTCGCCGTCTTACCATCGTCAACTTCATTCATACCAATGGCTGGCAATCCACAAGCTTCAGGTAAAGATTTAAACAGTAATACATCGGGTTCCTGAGCTTGCTTCAAGGTTTGCAAAACCGCTTGTGCTTCTGAACTGAGACGCTTGGTTTTCAGCGTGTACGCAGGTAGCTTTTTCACAAACTGAAATAGAGGCTTCGCCACCGCCAACAGAGTTACATTCCTGACTCCCGCAGGCATTCGAGACTGAGGCGATTTCAACACCGCTTCGAGTTCCTTAAAGACACGCGATCGCAACCCCACGACTTCAAAATATTTAACCGCAAAGCGTGAGGGATCTTTCACCAATAGCTCAAAATGCTCTGAACCCAAAATCGGGATAAATGTCCCATCTTTATAAACCCCAACATCATCGGTGTGGTACAGCAAAACTGCCGCTAACAGTACCGGAATCGACCCTTGCTTGACGCCGAATGGTGGTGCTTCTAGTTTTTGGTAGAGTTTATCTAAGGGGTTTTGTTTATCATTCGCGGCTTTTTGAAACGCCTCAATTGCCTGCCAAACCGTCCATACATCTGAATTTTTTTTCGGTGGATAGAACCCCCAACCGTCCTCCTCCTGTCGATGAATTTCTGTCTCACCGAGTAGAGAGTAATACATGGCGACTTCCGGACCATACCCCGTTAATCCTAATTTTTCGACCTCGGCATTTTCCAACATCGCCTCAATTAGTTCCCGTCTCGCCTTGGCGCCTTGAGACGTCAATTCACGGCGATTAATCAACTCATTCCAAAGAATTGGCGTTTCTGGATAAACCCTGTCACAAACATCTGATAACTTGGCATTAAAGTCTGTCGCGTGGCGGATAGTTTCTCGTTTCCCCTGAATCCAACAAACATTCTGATTAACGGCTACATCAAACGCTTGACTCAAACTTTGATCAAGCAATCGTTTCGTCTCGAATAACCGATACTGAACTTCCCGTCTCGCCACCGCATCCGTCTGAAGTTGAGCCGCACTACTCTGGATTTTCTCAAGTGCAGCAAATTCTAGCGCCCTAATTCGCAGAATACCCAGTTTTTTCGCACACAAAACAATTAACGGCTTCCCATCGGCTGTCAAAGCCGGGGCTTTACTTGGTAATTCCTCATCCACCCAACAAACAATCAACCCATCGCTATCTTTACTCGCGAGACGCAGTTGCGCTAAATCCTGTGTCCCATTAACATAGTGTCGCTCAAAATACCGCAACGTACCCGTTTTATAACTATGCCGTTGCGCTACTAACGGCTTTAGGGGATAGGTTTGTGACAAAAGACTAGACAGAGGCGATCGCTCTTGCTCAATCAACGCCGCCACTTCGCCTTCGACATTAAAATCAGAGCCTTCCCAAAGCCGCAGTTCATCCAACAACCGACGATGGGTAATCACATTTCGTCGTAATAAACGATCAATAATATCATCCCAATACTGCTGCTCTTGTTCCTCATAAGGTGAATCGCACATTGCCAGCGTCACCAGTTCATGAGTGGCTTTCACCGCACCCGTCGTTGTCACTAAGTTCAGCAAGCCAATGGTCTTTAAAACCCTAAGAGAATCCGTATCCAGATGTTTGGCATCGGCAATTAAATTCTGAATCTCTACCCACCGTTGCAAACCCAATCGAGAACCTAAACCCAACCCGGTGGCTTCAACGAAGTAATCATAAACCCGATCCAATTTCAGGGTTGGCAATGGCTCCCCCTGCACCCTTGTTTCATCCAAAAACTTCTTAAATGAATAGGGTTCAGAACTGGTGAGAAACGTAAAGAGTGAGCGGTCATTTTGTCCATATTTAGCGCATAGCATCGGTAACACCAACGCCGAGAGGGGATGTAACGGATACACCGCCCCCAGAACTTGCGGCGTCAGTTCTTCCGCCATGGCAATCTCTTTCCAGCGCTCATCTAACCATTCCTCTGCTTGGGTATAGATAGCACAATGAAAACTTTCTGCCTGGGATTGATCGATAACTTGACCAATCAACCGCACCATTTGTCCTGCCGATTCTGTAAAGGGGATATCTTCAAACCGCCCTTGAATCTTTGCCCATTCGTTCCGTTGGACAGAGGCTAATCTCTGACTATACTCCGCAAAGGCTTGGTGCAGTATCCCCAGTATATACACAGGATAATGCCCCTCTCTGGGCAGTTCAGTTAACTGCTGCAATAAATATAAATCTTCCGCCCCTTCGTTATAGGCAGCAAATTCCAGATTTTTGCCTAACTCATCAATAATTAAAAAGACACCCGTTTGAGCCGCCTGAGCGAGTTCTTGCACTATCTGAGGAAGCCCTCGGCTGTCAACGGTTTCTCCATCAGCAATTGCCGCTTCCCAGTCTAAAACTTGACCCGCGATGGCTATTTTTTCTCTCTCTGCTGATGACCAAAACAGCCGAATCCCTCTGGCTAAAGCCCGAATTACCGTGTTACCAATCGGTTCTCGCTGTGCCGTAGCCACGGCTCTGACTAAACCTTGCTTGGGTATAATCTCTGCACTATCAGCGCCCAAAGCGTTTCGCGCAATCTCCAGCGCCTGCTGCTTAATCCTCTCGTTATCTTTCGCACACAGAGCCGATAAAAAGTGAGCAAACGCCGACTTCCCCGTACCATAAACACTGGTTAGCGTCCAAGCCCGCTGGGATTGGGAGTCTTGCCAACCCGCTAAAATTCGTCTGAGGGCATCAACGGAGCGAGTGGTGGGAACATAACCCTCCAGGGCATCGAGTTGCTGCAAATCTCGCTCCAGATTAATCGAGCGAGAATAGCGCCGATTGAGGCTGAAATAGTTAGAGAGTGGTCGTTTCATTACTTTGCCCCACCGCGTCTTCTAGTACTGTAGTACCTGTCTAGGATATCGTGTGCTAGCGCCTTTGCCTCTTTTTTGAAGGAAAACTGAATCAATCCCGCCGAGTCAGAGAGGGTGAGATCCGTTGAGAACCGCCCCACCTGTTCAATGGCGTCACAGACAGCACTTTCATTCAGCTTGAACGCCAAACCTGGGCTACCGGGATCAAAGGTAAGGCTGGCAATGGATATGGTTTTCTGACTCCCTTTAAACGCGGCAAACTCCAAACAAGCCGCAACAACAACCTCAGCGGGGAGATTCGCTTTTGCCCCCATTTGGAACCTGTAGTGCTTGGAGTTCCCTAGAGTTTGGATAATGCCAAGTTCGGCAAAAGGACAGTCAATGGAATCCTCACTCACGCCTGTCTTGGTATCGGGTTCTACATACATCCGCAAGATGCAGGTGATGTCTTTTTTCAGTGAGGCATCGACAATACGACTACCCAGACTATCCCTATAGTCACAAAGCGCCTCAAATAAATCGTCGGCTGAAAATTCAACGGGGCGAAAGACATGAAATGTAAAATACCAAGCCGTCGCCGAGCAGGTGGGTTTGAGGAGATGCCAATGGAGTAGCCACAGCGAGGCGGGATCTTCTAAAAACTCATCCCAAGCGTTATCCGCCAACAGTTGTTTGCCAAATTCTGAGGGACTATCATTGTCCAGCACTTTGAAAGCCGAACACCAGTAACGAATCGAGCGCACCATATTCTTACCCACACCCAAACGTACAGGTGCATCTTGGCTCAAAAAAATTCCTGGATCTTCCGTTGCCTTGTCAAAACCCTTCTTCAGCCAGCCAAACCGAGGATGAAACGTCTCGTGACGGGCAAAGACAGGATTAACCGCAGGAACTTGATTATCGATTTCTGGTAAAGCGAGGGTCGTTTGTTCCACCATGAAGTGCTAATTTATGTGCTGATAGAGCTAGGGGTTCCGATGTTCAGGGACTTCTTATTGTAAACTCACTCCCCCTGCTTGACATTATGGCTTTTATGTGAAATTACCGTGAGGTGGGCAAGAACAACGAACGATAAAATATAGCGTTTCCAAGTTTATAACTCTTGCCCACCCTACATAAAATTGGCTTACCCTGAAACTGATGCCCATAGAGTCTCACCTACAGCCAAGGTAACACGAAGCCGCGATCGCACCATTCGATTCCACTCTAACCACCCAACAATGTATCAGGATCAATTCCCGATTCCCGCAATCGCTCCAGCAAAGACTGTAACTGAGCTTCCGCCGCTTCTGCTCGTTGTCTCTCCTGTTCTGCCTCAGTCAAAATCCAATTCTGTTGAGCATCATACCAACGCAACCACAAACGCTCAATTCCTTGAAATTCCCCTTGCCACAATCCCAAACCTAAATCCAACTCAGGAATCCACACTCGCGACTCCTGTAACTCTAATTCTTGGTAATGTCCCCCCGCTAATGTAAAGCCTCGTAACTGATTCGTATAACGACTAAAAACGACATAATAAGGAATCCGTAGAATCCGCTCATAGACTTGCCATTTTCGCGGCGGTTTATGCTCAACTTGAGGCTCAATTGCTTGCCCATTTCCTACACCTTCCCTCGATTCAACGGGTAGCGTTTCCGCTTCCGTTTCTCCTAAATCTTCCTTCTCTGTCCCTGGAGAGAGCAATTCTACCACCACATAAGGATTCACGCCCTCTTGCCACACCACGTAAGACAGGCGCATATCGACTTGCTCATAAAGTCGAGGTACACCCACCACCCCAAACCAATCGGGTCGCTTATACCATCCTGGATGACGCACGTCGTAGTAAAGGTTCATGTCACTGGCACAAAATACCTGCTGTGGCGGATAATGAGGCGGACGAAATGTCAAACTCAACAATTGTGCCTGCCAATCATGGAATTCATCAGGCAAACCAGGCTCCTCCGGATCTTCGCTCTTGAGATCATACATCGTCGGCAGTGTTTCTCTCGGCGACAAGGGTGGATCAGTTTGCGGTACGGGATATTTGAACGGAAACATAGGTTTAAGTGGGTGGACACAATTAAAGTTAACGGTTGAGATTAGGGAACAGGGAACAGGGAACAGGGAACAGTAGGGATTTGAGGGTGATGTACAAAACTTAATACAGTACCGTTTTCTTTTGTCCGACTACTTAGTAACCAACAGAATATAGATATAGGGCTAAGGTACCCTTACTACAAGCCGAATCTAATTCATCAAATAAGGTGTGCCACGCCACTACCCAACCTCTGCCATGTCTGGTTGCAGTTGCGCCAAGGCGAATTGTACGCGGGTGCGAACTGCCAAATCTGACTCACTATTCATCAGTTGCTCAAAATGAGCGACTATCTGCTGCCAATAATCCGGCTGAGTTTCGGCTACTGCTGTGGCTAATCCTTGCAACCCTACCACCGAAGCATAACGCACCACCCATTCGGGATCATGGCAGGTTATCTGTAACGTTTTCAGCACTCGCCCTTGGGCTGAGGGAATCTCTTCAGGAGACAATTTTGACCACTGTACATTGCCTAAACCTTTCGCCGCTGCACGACGCACGCTTAGGGCAAAGTCAGTTTCAGCCGCATTCAATAAGGTGTCTAAGGCTCTGGGATCAGCAAGTTGGGCTAAGGCTCGAATCGCCCAAGCCCTTCCTCCATAGTTATACTCATCAAGCAGGTTGAGTAATGGTTCTACCGCCACGTCTCCTAATTTCACCAATCCATCGACGGCGGCGACGGCGGCACCGGGGTTGTTATAACTGAGGACGGCAATTAATGTAGGAATCCCCGCTTTGATCTTGGCGTTGGCTAGGGTTCGCACGGCGGTGAGTAAGCGAGGGGCAGAATCGGCTTGTTCAACGGCTTGAATCAGGGTTTGGTCATTTGTCATTCGTCATTCGTCATTCGTCATTCGTCATTGGTTACAAGACTACAACAAGTCATCCATCAGGTTCATCAGATGGATTGCTCCTTCTGATAACTGAACGGATTCGCTGGCGGAGTGTTTGACTTCATGCTCTAATACCCCTTTGAGAGAAATGAGCTTTAAACTATTTTCCGCTAGGGTTTGAGCGATCGCATCTGCTGCCCTTAAGTAGCCAATCGCCCCTAAATCGGCTAATACAGCCCGTCGTAATTGTAACTTTTTCCCCTTCAGGGCTTGCACTAAGCGATCGCCATAGGCGGGATTCTCGGTTAACTGATACATGGCGCGTGCGGCGGCGTACTGTATCCGTTCTTGATCATGCTCTAGGAAGGGTTCGATTAATGCGATCGCGTCTTTTGCCCCTAAACTGCCTAATGCTTCTATGACGCCATTATACGGTTGTGCTAAGTGGGGTGATCCGGGTACAGGTTTAGCCGCCTCTATCCCACCCTCTAATAACTCCATTAACTGAGGAACACAAACGGGATCACCTAACCTCCCTAACGACTGCGCGGCGGCTTCCCGCACATAAAAATCTGAACAGTCTAGACAGTTTATCAGCGGCACAACAGCTTTGCGATCGCCTAGCTTTCCCAGCGCCCGTGCTGCATTGCGTTTCAGGGGATATCCGCCCGCCTCGGTACGATCTGCCTCTTCCTCTAGAGCGACAATTAAGGCGTCGATTACGGCGGCGTCTCTAATCCGAAATTTTCCCAGCCACCACGCGGCATAATAGCAAAGACTTAAATCATCCCGTTGTTTGAGATTAGCTAATGCTTGTTCTACTGTAAAGGATTCACCGCTATTTGTCATTGGTCATTGGTCATTCGTCATTTGTCATTCGTCATTCGTCATATCTAGCGAATGAAAATGAATTGTCCAAAAGAGTAGCTGTTGTTTCAACGCCGACACAAGACTGTCTTTTTTCCGTCTGTTCCCTGTTCCCCGTTTCTACTTAGCTGGTAATCGGTAAGAGATAATGAGTATTTTTTACCCCTGACCGTTTACCAGCCTTCAGTTTAATCAACCCATTAATTAACTCTCAGAATTCACGGGATGAATATTAACAATTGTTCCGCCCATGCGGGTAATGCGGCGCATTTCTTCATTCATGCGATTGTAAGGCACTTTAATGAAGACACTGCCGCTTTTGCGAAAAGGGTATTCGTTCTTATCATTGGTTTCATTTTGACGCAAACCCGTGACTTCATAGGTAAAGAAACGACTCCCTGATGGGCTGTTTGCCTTACTACTTGCTGCGACTTGACCTAGCATACTAATCAATTCTCCTTTTGGATATTTTTCACTATTTTAATTTTAAAGTAGGGTCGTGGAAAATCAACTTTACTCGGTTTAATTCTCCACTTGTCTGTTCACTTAACATACCAATGGGACTAGAGTCTCAAGAGTTAGGAGATTAGAAATAACACAGCAATTTACGCTATTTTATCTCTAGTTCTAACCGCTTCAGCCCCCAGTCCCCTCTGATCTGTTCAGATCAGTTTAATCTTCCTCTATTTAGCGGACGTCAACGTCTGCCTGCTTGGACTAAGCTGGTGTAATGCTCGCCACTTTACCCCCCAGACGGTTAATCTGTTGGAGTTTGTTGGATAATTCCTCATAAGGAACTAAGAAGGCTTTGCTGCTGCGACGCACTTTCGGATATCTGGGATTAATAATCCCCGCTACTTCGACCCGATAGACTTTGCCCTGTGTGCCATAAGGAACAGAACCCCCTAATGCCTTATTCGGGGTTCCACCCTTCCCAGACTGGCGATATGCCCAGCCTTCATTGCTACCCGATGGTCCAACCACGGCTGAAGCAAAATTCTGTGCTAAATCAGTCGCCAGACGTGACTCACTTCCTGCCAACTGAGCGCGATCGCTATTGGCATAACCACGATACAGTTGGAACATACGGGTAAACCCGACGGTTTTCTGACCCCGTTGAGTGGCAAAACCGCGATAATACGGAACGATATAATCACCGAAGTTTTCTTGATACTCTTCACTATCAATGTAAGAGTCAATATCGGCCTCGTACCCTTTGGTTTCGTACAGATCCAGGTGGTAAATTACCTCAGACTCATCGTAAGGTGCGCGACCTAATAGGTGCTTGTAATTGAGTTCAATTACACGAGTTTGAAAATTGCCGTAGAAAAACTTGGTTTTATAAAGTTCTGATTTGGCAACGCAACGCACAAATTCGCGCACGTTAATATACCCGTTTCGCAGCAGTGACTCGGCACTGGTTAGGCGTTCAGACGCCATCACATAGTCATTGCCCAACAGTTGACGGTAGACGGCACGAATGACCGCTTGGATATCATATTCAACCCAATCGGGACGCAATTCTACCGGAGTTGGATTACTATACGCTTCTGTCCCTAATCGGGACGCTGCTGTTGTAATAGCCACTTAAATGTCTCCTAATTAAACGCCAATGTTGAAATCTTTAAGCGGGTATGATGTCTGTCACTTTACCGCCCATCTTATTGATTTGTTGTAACTTTTGGGAAAGCTGTTCGTAAGGGACGTAATATTCCGTCTGACTGCGGCGGATTCTGGTCATGCGTCCGGGTTTGGGGATTTGAATTACCCGCACGATATAAATCTGCTCACGAGTGCCGCCCCGAGTACCCACGATCGCTTGTCCTTGCGAATCAGCGTAAATCGGAGACGAGGTATTCAGCGCCACTTCCCGCAACAGACGAGAACGATTTCCCGCAGGTTGAGTGCGATCGCTACTGCCTAATCCGCCAAATAGTTGGAAGATCCGGCTATAACCCACGGTTTTCTGACTACGTTGGGTTTCAAATCCAATCGGATAGGGAACAATGGACTCGCCAAAGTTCTCTTGATACTCCATTGAGTCCATGTAGGAGTTAATCTCCGCCTCATACCCCTGTTGATTGTACAAGTCAGTATGATAGGCAATCTCTGACTGATCGTAGGGCGCTCGTCCCAAAAAGTGCTTATAATTCAGTTCGATAAATCGCACTTGTGGAGTGGAGTAGAAAAACTTCTCCCGGTATAGTTCCGATTGACCCAGAGTTCTAATAAAATTGCGAACGCTGATTTCTCCGTGACGTAGCAGTGATTCGGCACTGGTTAACCGCTCAAACTCCATCAAGTTATCGTTACCGAAGACTTGTAGATAAGCGGTTCGGATCACCAATTGCAAATCATCTTCTGTCCAATTTTGACGCAGCTCCACTTTGGGAGACTCCGCAAATGCAGCAATTCCTAAGCGCCTTGCTGCCGTTAAACTTGTCATCTTAACCCTCCCTGAAAATGAATAAAACGATACCCGGAAACGCAAACAATTGCTAACCCTTGCCAGCTAACAACTGCTTGCCTTTCCGGGCAAGGCGATCAATCTAGCTCAGGGCGTTGATCGCATAGTCAAGATAGGAATTGGCTTCAACGGCAGGATCGCCAGACAAGCCATGGTTACCTTTGATGTACTTGAGGGCTTCAATGTACCAGCTAGGAGACAGTTCAAACGTGCTGTTGATTTCATCAATCCCAGCAATCAGGTACTCATCCATCGGACCAGTGCCACCTGCAACTAAGCAGTAGGTTACCATCCGCAGGTAGTAACCAATGTCACGAGAACACTTGGCTTTCCCTTCAGGAGTAGAAGCATAGTTCGGTCCCTGCATCTGAGTGGTGTAGGGGAACTTTTGGTACACCGCGTTCGCTGCACCGTCGATCAGCATTTGCGCTTTGTCAGTTAACGCTCTAGCTGCCTGTAAGCTGGCTTGAGCTTGCTTAAACCGACCAAAGGCAATTTGGATTTCGGTGCTGCTTAAGAAACGTCCTTGTGAATCGGCAGCGGCGACTGCTTCTGTCAATGGTGTCTTCATCGTCGAGATATCTCCTTAATCTTTTGCTTACTTTGTCAAACGTGTTGATGAAGTTGAAACTTCAACAGGCAATCTTGTTTTACCTTGTTTTAGGCAACCGCGTTGGCAGCCATGTCAAAGTAGCTACCGATTTCGGACATTAAAGCGCTGCAATCACCAGGAGTGATATTGTTACGATCATTTGCCATTGCGATCGCGGCATCCTTCATTTTTTGCACGCCAGCAGCAACAGACGCTCCAGGTACACCCAGCGCTACATAAGTTTCACGCAAACCATTCAGGCAGCGATCGCTCAGTACGCTGGAATCACCCGCAAAAATGGCGTAGGTAACATAGCGCAGGATGATTTCCATATCCCGCAAGCAAGCCGCCATCCGACGACTGGTGTAAGCGTTACCACCAGGAGCAATTAACTGAGGCTGTTCCGCAAACAAAGCACGAGCCGCATCAGCAACGATCTTAGAAGAGTTGCTGGTGATCCGGTTAACCGAATCCATCCGCTTGTTGCTTTCAGCAACCATTGCATTCAAAGCATCTATCTGAGAGCCGGTCAGCATTTCGCCTCGCATATCAGCTTGGCTTACCACCTTGGTGAATGCATCAAACATGAACTCAAATCCTCCTTTGCTTGGTTGAGTCTAGGGTTTAAATCTAGACAGGTTAGGTCGAGACAGTGAAACCTTAACACCTCATCGGGTCTGTTCTCACGGATACCCATCACGTTCTCAGAAGGAAAACGTAAACGGAGCGTTAAGAAACCTGAGAAGATTTCCGGCTGATTATGAGAACCCCCCAAATAACGGTTATTTGGTGCTTTGGTTAACATTTACCTGTCATCTTTACCCTTCAGGTTTCTTTTATACAATGATGTTGAGTTTTTATTTGTTACAAATTGTTAAGTTTTTAAGCCTTGGCGGATCAAACTCGCCAATTCTGAGGATGCCCAAACTGCTCAAGCTAGCATTGCCAAAGGGTTACAGATTTCCGGACTACACTACAACCTCATTGTCCAGTTCTGTCTAGGGGCGGCGATCTTGATCCCCTTCTTCTCGGCTTTATGAGACCCTTGGTAACAATTACTTAAGCAGATATACTTACTAAAGGTTACTGCCTGACTTTTCTGTGGTCACAGAGTAATTTGGTCTTAATTTTCTAAGGCTACGATAATCCCCTGCCCCTTAATCCCCTTATTTATTAATAAACATTACGTTGAGTGAGATGATGTGCCAGACTGGGATAGAAGGCTCAAAGCGTTGGTAAATCAGAGATTGCCCGTAAGTTTTTGGCGTCGTAGTCTTAACAAAAGTAAACTTTAAATCGCTGATCACTTTTCAAAATGTAAATTTTTTAATCAAATGAACCATTCTTAGCCCTTTCTATGAGAAGGTTTGAGCAAAATTATGTACAATGACATGCAACTTAATATTTTTTAACGCTTAAAAATATTCAGCCTATTGTATAAAGAAACCTATGGATTATTTGGGGCTGGATTTGACCCAATGCCAAACTCTGGCGAATCTCGCCACCTCGATCCATCGTTCAAACAACGTTTAGCTAGGAGATATTAATTAAAATGCTTGATGCGTTTTCCAAAGTCGTAGACCAAGCCGATAAAAGTGGAGCCTATCTGAGTGGCGATCAAATCAACGCCCTTTCAGCGATGGTGTCGGAAAGCAATAAGCGTTTAGATACGGTGAACCGTCTCACCAGTAACGCTTCCATGATCGTCGCCAATGCGTATCGAGGATTAGTAGCTGAACGTCCTCAAGTGTTCGCTCCCGGTGGTGCTTGTGATCATCACCGTAACCATGCCGCTTGTATCCGGGATATGGGCTTTATTCTCCGTTATGTCACCTACTCCATGTTGGCAGGAGATGCCAGTGTGATGAATGACCGTTGTCTCAATGGTCTGCGGGAAACCTATCAGGCGCTAGGCACACCTGGAGATGCCGTAGCATCCGGGATTGGCAAGATGAAAGATGCCGCGATCGCCATTGCTAATGACCCCAATGGCATTACCCAAGGAGATTGCAGCGCCCTGATGTCTGAGTTAGCGAGCTATTTTGATACAGCAGCAGCCGCCGTTGCTTAAGGTCGAGTTTAAACGGCTTTTTGACAATTAAATCTGACAACTTAACCGAGTTAATCATTTAGGAGAACAAAGATACTCATGAAAACCCCAATTACTGAAGCGATTGCTGCCGCTGACGTGCGCGGTTCTTATCCGACTAATACTGAAATGCAAGCCATTTTTGGTCGTTTCAGTCGGGCGAAGGCGGGTCTAGATGCTGCCAAAGCGTTTACGGATAATGGTCAGGCATGGTCTGAAGCCGCGGCTAATCATGTTTATCAGAAATTCCCCTACACCACTCAAATGGAAGGACCCCAATATGCCTCGACTCCAGAAGGCAAGTCCAAGTGTGTGCGGGATATTAACAACTACTTGCGTGTGATCAGCTACTGCTGCGTCGTGGGTGGAACGGGTCCACTGGATGAATATGTGATTGCTGGCGTTAAAGAATTCAACGCGGCTCTCGGTTTGTCATCCAGTTGGTACGTGGCGGCTCTCGAATTTGTCCGTGACAATCATGGTTTATCGGGAGATGTTGCAGGTGAAGCGAATATTTACCTCAACTATGCCATCAATGCTTTGAGCTAGAAACCAGTACGGCTACCAGGGAAGTCATGGAATCAAGATGTTTGAGTAGAACATTTGTTTTCCTGTACTAGCCTGTATCGGGTCTGGAGGATAGGCAATGAGGTGTTGTTGTCTATCAATCAGACCCGAATCTTGTTTATAGTAAAAGGCTCCAAGGTAGAAGGCTGGTGGGCAATGCCCACCCTACGGTATATCAAAGGTTTTGGCGCTCCAAAACGGCAAATTTTCAGTACCATTCGATTTAAAATACATATAAATAAAAAACGATTTAGATCTCAAATTTTTTGTATAAATGACTACCGCTTCTCCCCCCCAACCCATAAGTTCGGCAGAAACGGCGATCGCCGCCTTAAACGGAGATGATAATCAGTTGCGCTATTATGCCGCATGGTGGTTGGGTAAACATCAGATACAAGATTCATGGGGGGTGCTATGTGAAGCCCTCCAAGATGAAGCCTATCGCACTCAAGCCGGTGGATATCCCTTGCGGCGTCAGGCGGCGCGAGCATTGGGTGAGTTAAAAAATCCCCAAGCTGTACCCGCGTTAATTGCTGCCTTAGATTGTCCGGATCTGAGCCTTCGAGAGGCAACGATTCAGGCTTTAGCGGCAATTGGCGATCGCAGAGCTATCTCCCCCTTGCTGAATCTGCTAAACGCTGAAGCCGAGCAACCCTATGAAGCTTTGATTGAAGCCTTAGGCACGTTAGAAGTTTGGCAAGCTCGTCCCCAGATTGAACCCTTTTTAACCCATCAGTCGGAACGGGTTCAATGTGCGGCGGCTCGGTATTTATATCTATTGACAAAAGAGCCGCAATATATTGAGCGGATCATCCGAAACTTGGATCATCCGAATATGTATTTACGCTGGGCGGCGATGTTTGACCTAGGCGCGATCGGTCATTTAGCCGCAGCGCAAGCGATTATTCAGGCGAAGGTGCCGAATAGTTTGAAGCTGCTGAATATCAAGCGCATGTTAGAAGCGATTTTAGAAAGTGATGCGGAAGCCGAATCCAACCAGCAGGATAAATGCCAGTTTCTGATGGACACGATTGATCAGTTGTTAATTCAGCTATAAATCATTAATTCCCTATTCCCTGTTCCCTGTTCCCTGTTCCCTAAAAAATGACCAATAACAACGGACAAAAATTAAAACAAGCGGTTACGCCTAACGAAGCCATAGAAGCGATTCAGGCGTTAGTCGCTCACCCGCAGCGTACCAGTGATGACGTAATCACCGCCTTAATTGAGGCATTAAGTCATCATCATCCGGCTGTCCCCGCCGCCGCCGTAGATGGGTTAGTCGAATTGGGGTCAGCCAGCGTTAATCCTTTAATTGCCGCCTTTGAAGCCTCTGGTGACCAAGCGGTGCAAGCCCACATCATTCAGGCTTTAGCGCGAATTGGTGACCCAAGGGCGCTGAGTCTGTTAGAAGACGTCGTTGGCACATCCGTCGCCAACCACTGTCAAGGAAATGTTCGGCGCGTCGCTGCACGCGGGTTAGGGCGGATTGGCAGTTTAGCCAAGGATACAGCCATTATTCGTCAAGCCATAGACAAATTGACCTGGGCGCTACTGACACCAGAGGATTGGGCGCTGCGGTATGCGGCGATCGCGTCCTTACAAGATATTGCCCAACCAGAAGTTATGCCTCTGTTACAACAGGCGTTGACTCAAGAGTCGGATCGGGTGGTACAAGCACGGCTCAATCGTGCGATCGCACAGTTACAGTGTTGGTGAGAGGTTTTATTGTTGTCTGATCACGGCTACATAGGTGGGATGTTTGATGCGATACGTTTCACGATTTTCCACCTTTTCCAGAAAGTCAAGTCCTCGATCAAAAATAACCTTGTACTTCTGCTGATCATGTCCCTGGATTTCTAGTTCTCGTGCATGGGGAAAGTGAGAGCGTTGATGACAGGGTTGAACTGTAACTTTAGGTTGAATTTCTATCGCCTTCAGTCCAATCAGGGCTGTTTCTAATTCAGCTTTGAGTTCAGAAGCCGGTGGAGATTGTGACGTTTCCAACGTTAAAATCGTTACCTGAGAATTAGCCGAGAGTCCCTCCCCTTGTAAGAGTTCAGCGAGGAAGTTTGCCCTTTGACCATTTAAGTAGCGATCGCGATAGAATACCTGCTTCACCTGACTTGCCAAAATACCGTCTATTCCCAGTTTCTGGCGCAGTTGTGGCAAACTCAGTTCACCCCAGCTAGGTTCTGGGAAGACGACAACGGTATCGGGGTCTGCCAATTCTGAAGCTGGGACAAGTCTAGCTTGCGATCGCAGCATTTGTAATCGACTCTCGACTGTCTGTTCAGTTCGACTTGTATAGAAGCCAAAGCGAATCAGAGGCTGCTGTTGTTGACAAAGTAACTGTCGCAAACGCTTAACTTGGTCATTGACCAGAGCATTCATGGGATACAGGATCAGAACTCGCACCCCTGGATTAGACCTAAGCGAGGTGGCTCCTTCCTGAAGTAGCCGATTCATTATCGGGATGAGAAAACATTCTGTTTTACCCGATCCTGTTCCTGTCGCAACGACGATATTTTGCTGTTGCTCAACTACCGCTCTCACCGCCTGCTCTTGATGTTTGTAGAGCGGGCGTTGAGCTGGTGTAAACAGGTGTGCCACATCTGGATGTAGGACATCCAGTTTGACTAATTCTGAAACGCTTTTGGTGGTTTGATAAGGCTGCGAACCTTCTAAGTAGGGATACTGCCAAATGGTTCCGGGTTGTTTGAGCTGCTCTTCGAGTCCGTAACGCAGATGCGGGTCACGCAGCGGGTAAGCGGTGAGCAGATAACGAATCAAGTCTTGGCGGGGCTGTTCTACCGCAGCAATAGGGTCGAGATAATGACTCATACCAAAATACATCCCAGGCGTTGAAAGGCTTTCTTGACCAGGGGGTAGTTCGTTGATTGAAACGATCGAGTTCTATACCGTTGGGTATCCGGTTCCGAAAGACACCAGAGCCATCGAGCATAAGTCCCCGGTAGAATCACGCCAGCCAGATTGAGTCTCCCCTGGGGTTCGTCCCATTGAATTTTCAGCGGACATCCCGCCTCCCTGTCTTGGTAGAACATCGCCAAAACAGCCACATCCGGTTCTAACTCATAGAAAGCGCGATTAATAAACCAGAGATAGTCTCCTGTGGGAAGCTGTAGCAAGGTCCGATCGGGCAATTTCTGGTAACTTGCGGGTAGCCAACGGTCTTTTTGAGACCTGTCGGGTTGAGGGACATAGTGGCAAATCATCCCGCCGTCAGTAAAGGGGTTGACGAACCAGGGAGAGCGCAAAACCGCTGGCGAGGGCGGGCGAGGTAAGGGTAATTGTTCAATGCTATCAGCAACCGTTAATAAGCGAATCCCGACTTGCTGTAGGCGGTTGCGAATGCGGTTAAAGCCATGTACCTTCGGGCGAATGCGTAATTCATCTTCCCGTTGCTCGGTTTTCAGGGCTTGGTGAGCCAACGCTAGATAAGCGCGATCGCCTCGAAAGAGCAACCCATTCACATTATCTCGCGCCAAAGCTAAGACAGTGGGAGGAGCCATACTATAACGATTTCGACTCCCAGCTAAGACCTCACCTTGGGCTTGTAACTCCCTCAGCGCCTCCTGAATCTTCTGGGTTAACCCCTCTGGCGACTGATTCGGGGAGAGACGCGATCGCAACAGGGACAGAAGCTGCTGTTTGGTTAACGTTGTCGGTATGGCTGGATTACCCGGTTTTCGGTGATTACTCAGCAATCGGGTAATCGGATCAAAATCCATTATCTTGCTCCCAACATACGATTTACATGGGCGGGTGGTAAGGGTTTCGGTTCGATTCGCTGACAGGATTCAATGCTTTGAATCGGGGTTCGTGCTGCTTTGAAATTAGCCAAATTTAGTAAAACGATATCTTCGTACACGGAATCATCAGGGGTTTCCACGGCTAAAATCATATCTTGCAGTTTATTTTGTTCAATCACCGCCTTCAGACATCTCAGAAATAAATCACGTTTCTTGTGGCGAACATTAACCAAGTACCACGTTCCGCTAACAGGCGGCGGTGCTGACGGCTCTTTCGGTTCTACAGGCGGCGGTGAGTCGGGCGGTTGGATAGGTTGTACTGGTGGTAATTCCAAAACGTTTAACAGTCCTTTAAGCTGGCTAACTAAGGCATCGGGATTTAACCATTCAGGGAAATTATAGCCGTGTTCTTCTAAGCTAGCAATTCCGGCTTGTATCTGCTGGAGATCGAAATCTGGATTCAGTTTTTTGACCGCCTCGATGAAGTTTGGCGTCGGTTCCTGATCCAGAATCGTATAGCAGTAGTTGGCTAGATCCTCATTTTCATTCGTGTCTTCTGGTAACTCGTATTGATTTAGCGCAATTTGTTGACCTCGCCAACCACGAATACTCGAGGGAATACAGCTATCTAAAACCTCAATTCCATTGGCAAATTGGAGTGATAACTCTTTTGGGGTAAAGCAGATAATCTCTTCGACACCAATAATCGTCGGATTAGGCAGATTTAACGGCAGATGATCGCCTGTCACGGCATCAAATACCAGACAGGGGAAGTCACGGGTAATCCCAGCATAATGCCATTTGAGCAAGGATTTTCGATTGTGGTCTAATAGTTGACAACTCCAATCTTCCGATGCTTGATTGACATCAATTGCCAGTTCGGGAATCTCTAAATCTCCAACTCTGGGAATCGTGTTCTCCCAATTCGCTTCCGGAATTTGACAGTAAGTGTCCCGCAGATCTCGCCATTCTGGTTTCCATAAGGTTTGCTCCGGGAGTATCAGTTGCGTGTTTCCCGTGTCAATAATATCTAAACTAAGAACTAGGGGCTGACTACGCCGACGTACCAAACTTCGACTCTGACCCGAACCCGTTTTTGGGGTTAAGACTTGAATCAGAGCGTTCCAATTTCGCAGGAAGAAGTTATGAGGTAAGTAATAACTCCCTAACAGCTCTTCTCGCTGATGTTCATTCTGCAAAGCCGAGGGAGAAACACCCTGACGTTCTAGTTCTTGGGCAACAATTGCAATACCTTGAAGGAGTTGTCCGGAGATAGGTTCAGTCTCTCCATCCTCAGAATAGCTAGCGTTGAGGAAGTTGATCAATGTACCCCATTGCGGATGGTTTTCCTGGCAAAAATTGAGTAGCGCTGGGGACAGATCTGCCGCTGGGGTGTGAGCCAGTTCCCACCAACCATAATCGTCAGCAATTTCCTGAACCAGTTGGGCAAAGTGACCCAAGTTTTGTTCAGGAACGCCACTTTGTAACCATAAGGTGGAAACATATTTGTATCCCCCAGTCGCCCGGACTAAACCGAGTAAATTAATCCCTTCATCGACAACTTGACGCAGGGTATTTTCCACTCCTTGGTTGTGATGAATTTCTAACCGCTCACAGAAGCCTTGCCAAAACCGTTCGCTGGAATAATAATAGGCATATTCGGAGAGAGCAAAGGTGAGAACTTTGAGCCAATTTTGCTCCAACTCGTAAAATTCGTCATGCAGCGAATTGTAAGTTACTCGGTCAAGTTGCTGCAAGTTTTGACCCACGATATCGAGCAATTGATCGCTAGCCGTGCGTTTAATGCGAATACTACCCAGAAATCTCTGTCCAGTCGGGCGATCGCGATGAGACCAGTGTGGTAAAATTTGCTCTTCCCAGAGGTGTTTGGTATAGTTAGCATTCATGAAATCAGCGTCAAGCTCCGTTATTTGCCCCTGGGATGTTCGGCTTGATATAGGGGGTGACGCGGTTGATTTTTGTGCTTTTTTAGGGATATCAACAGAGATGGGTTTGTCTTGTTTAATCGTTCCCCTATTCGTTGTCTATCGCTATAGCTAGCAAATTTTTATTTAGAGCTTGCTGCACAAAGCCAAAACCCATATCACTTCGAGGCTAACCGAACGGGTGCGGTATCGGACAGGGTATAATCACGGATTCTCAATCAGCACAATGGCTGAGGTGATCAGGTTGTGGAAATGCTAAATGCGATCGCGTCATGCTAAACTGTCAAGCCTGAAGGGGTGGGTAGCGACTTAAAATATAGCCAGGGTGTGGGGTGTAGCGAACAATTGAACCCCTGTGTTAACTTTTTTAATCAGGAACAGGGAATAGGGAACAATAGGGAACAAATGACAAATGACAAATAACAGGGTTCAGCCCACCCAAACAACTCTACATCTGAGCCAGGGCGTTTATTTTAGCCAATTTGCTCTGATCTAAACCGCTCAAATCTTCCAGCTTTAGCCACTCTTCTTTGACTAACCTAGCGAAAAGAAACAGGAGAGCGGAATAGTCGTAGTCGTACTTGCCATCAATATCGTATCGCCTTGCACTCAAAACATCGTGCAGACGCCAAACCTCATCGAGTTCAGTAATTCCACTGGCGTATTCCCGCACCTGTGAGATCAAAGCATTCGTTTCTCGTTGATAGGCTTTCTCAAAAGCATCTTTGGCAATTTGCTGCTCGGCTTTAGACCAAATCGTTTCGTTTACTTGCATTCTCCAGTATGATGAACACTCCCAAAACGAGTAGGGAGTGTTCGCTCGATCATTAACAACTTGTTACAGTTTACCGCTATTTGCCCCTACTCAGGATGACTTTAGCGAGCCAAGTTGAGTAACTCCTTCGGCGAGGCTAATAAATCAATTGCCACAAAGTAGATTTTGTTCTCAGGATTGAGCAAGAATCGCCACGCCATATTCATTCCTACTCCGGCACCGAACCAAGGCGTTTGAACTTTACCTGTGACTTTGATCTGAGTATACCCCTCTTCTGTCGGTTCAGAAACGCCATTTTCCGGCAGCAGCTTCAGGTTCTGGCATTCTTCCCGGAAGAAACGGTAGACAGCATCTTTACCAATGATTGGTCGTTGGAACGGAGGTTGCAGCGCTCCATCATCAGTGAACAGTTGGATCAGGGCGTCGAAGTCATTGGCATTCATGTAATTCATGTAGCTCAACACCGTCGGGTTGTCAACTCCCTGGATCGCCACCGACGTCCGTTGGGACATGTCCTTAGGCGGAACAATCGGCTCAGTCACCTTGTTGTTGCTATCCAGCTTACTCGGATCAAACCCCATATCCACAACCGCATTCCGCAGCACCGTAATTTGCTGTCCCGGATCAAGGTTGCGAATGGCTTGTAGCACGGCGGATGCATTGGCGGATAAGCGATAGCCTTCGGGAATAGGCGCGACTGTTCCCTGTTCCATCCATTGTCCGAGCTGATACCAAAAGCCAAGCTTGATATTAGCCGACCAACTGGCATAAGTGCGGCTAATCGGCGTATCGGCGCGGTTTGCCAAGTCACACATGACCTGGGTTTGCTCCTGGAAGGACATTTGCTTTATTTGATTCAAGGTTCCTTCTGCAAGCACCATGCTGGCTGCTCCCGGTGCAGCAATAGTGATGGTTTTTCCCATTTCCAGGTAAGCAAACCAGATCAATGCCAATTGATCTTCAGCGCTAAGTTGACTGAAACGGGCAATCGTGGCTGGTACAGCATCGGCTGTTAAGGTTTCAGGAAATATACTACGAGCCGAATCAATGGTAAAAGGCATTCAGGATCTCCTGTTTAGGTAATTATCGAAATACTACGTCAGCGCTTGCCCTGAGCCGTTTTGGACTCTCTAGAGGCAGGCAGAAAATTTATTCACTACAAACAATGTTAACAAATTGCAAGTAAATGTAAAGATATATTTCGAGTTTTTTGTATCTTTTTTGGCAGTTTTTTTTCAGCAACTAATGCTTATCATTTTCATCAGGCTTATCTATCGTTCCTAAGGAACTTGTCAAAATGTCTCCATGAAGGTAAAGTCCTGAACGCCTGATTAGGCTTGGTTTCAGCTTGCTTGTTACCTCGTAAGCGGTTACAATTTATGACATGTTTGAGCAACGAGACAAATTGAGTCCGTATTGGGTGGAGAAATCCCAAAGTAGAAATGAACCCTTGGTACGTGGCTATGAGTACCTAGAAGCTGTACGTCAGCTAGCATTAGAGCCACGTATGGTTGATATCAGCGATAATCATCGGGTACGCGATCGCATCTGTACCTGGATTGGCTACAACATTGATACAGTCAACGCTGAACTCAATTCTTGTCTTAACGCCTGTCATGACTGTTTTCATCCAGAATTGCGTCGTCCGATCCAGATCGGGGCAGCGCCGTTAGCCCAGGAGTATGGGATTGATGGATTTTGTAACATTCTCCTCAATCCAGTTACCATCCTCGTTGATGTGGGACGAACCGCACCGCCAGATTGGTTAGGTATCGTGGTGCATGAATATGCCCATGCTCATTTAGGCTCACCGGGTCATGATCGGCGGTTTTTTGACGTTTTGTCTCATCTTTGCTTAGGACTTGGATTAAGACCTCCAGTCTGGCAACCTGATTTAGAAAACTATTTGCGAAATTGGCCCCACTGTCGTTCCCTGGCAAATCCCTTGGCGTTCTGGATGGGTTACTTTTAGTCGGGAATGGGGAACAGGGAACAGGGGAGATGGGGGAGATGGGGGAGCTGGGGGAGCCTTACAGGTGTAGGTTTTTTATTTTATGGTTGGGACAAGACAAGGAGGACAAGGATGGAAAGAAGACAAGGGGGAAAAACCGTACAAAATTAGGTTCGGTCAAGCTAACTTCTAAAAGCCGAA